>NZ_JBFPDP010000005.1:48318-177318 GCF_040830845.1 Sivoneniella epilithica UHCC 1019 | reverse complement strand
CTAACATGCTCTAACAGTTGTCCGCGAACTGTTTTCTCGATGCCTTCGAGGGTTTCGATTGCCTCCGCAGGGGCATTACGATGAAGAATTTTCGCGATTTCGCGGGCATGGCTAACGAGGGCTTGCTCATCTTCGGGTGTCATCATTGGACTCAATACAACAGCCCTTATTCTGGCGGCATTAATCTATTTCTGCAACTTTGAGATGCTCCCAACAAAACAGTGTCACGTAGCTTGTAATGATCAATGAGGGATGATTCTTCTTGACTCAATTGAACTGATGCTTTTACCTCAAAGCTGACATTACCCATCATACCTTTAGCTTGATTCTTCGTTAAAACTAGCTTCATGTTAATGATCACCTCAAAGTAAGAATTTGTTTGTGCGTTGACATTATTACTGCACTAGCGGGATTGCCCCCAGCTACCCGCATAGATTTTAGCTTTCGTCATAGCTTGACCAGCAGAATTTGCTGAGCCAGCCGACTCGTTTCCGACCTTGATTTCACCAGTTTCTCTGTCCCAATAAACTGGGTATTCTGTGCCCTCAGAGTTGATAAAGTTTGACGAACCTGGTGTGCTGACGGAGCCAATTTTCTCGAATGCCATAATGCTTTGCCTCTAGATTGGTTGAATGTGAAAGTTGAAATTTACTACTTTCCGACAAATGAGCAAATCAATTTGACTGGATAGTAGAACATGTAGTACCAGAGAATTCGATTCGCTTTTGAAGTAAAATCGAGTATCCAGAGGGAAAACTTTTTGCCCTCTTCTCCCATGAAAGTTGGTAAAAAAATTGCTAGTGTGAGGCAAGGTATTGCACACAAAGCCCAAGCAATATAACCAGGGATCAAAGATGCAATCTTGCTAAAAGAACGAACTTTTTGTTCTATGTCTGGAAGTGAGCGATCAATTTTGTCAATCCTCTCAATGTAAATAAAGTGCTTGATTTCACTCATATATTTAGTTCATTGCGTAACTCACATTAAGAGAGGAAAGCTGTAATTCTAGTAGTTAGTAACCCCTCAACGCTCTAGCAACTGTTTGTTCTAGATCATCACATTCCTTTACTAGCTGATTGATTACTCTTCTGAAGTAGTTGACATCAATTAAGCTGATTTCAGCGTTATGCATGATTGAGAGAGCTTGTTTATCTCCAATCCCCTCAATACACCAAAAGCCGACTTTGTACTCTCGGTTCTTGCAAAGCAGAGCTGCTGATAACCATGCAGGACAGTCGCCTGTGCTATCAAACTTAAGACCACTTGGACAGGAAAATTCTAGGGTATTGTCGTATCGGATAATGAAAAGCGTTTGAGTATTGCCAGAGTCCATGTTGAACTTGATGATAGTCCGACGATCATTAATGTCATTAATGTGCCAACCCAAGTTATTGCAGTACTGCACAATCGTCGAACGATAATTACTGCCTGAAAATAAATCAAGGTCGATCGCCATTCTAGATTTAGTCCTTTTAAGAAAATAGAGTTGATGTGAACACAAAAGAAATCTTGCTCAATCCGCAGTGACTTCTCCACTTAGCTCAAAATCAATGCGGTATTCTTTGTTGTCGTGATCAAAGGTTTTCTTGAAGGTATTTCTCCCTAGTCCTTGTCCCTTCAAGTTGCAACCAGGACTCACTGCTGCTTCAATCTGTTGCTTCATAGCTTCAACCTTCTGTAGAGCTTTCTGAGCAAGTTTTTTGTCAGCCCCATTACTTATATCGACTGCTAGAAGGTCATAGAGACTCAAAGCTTTAGACACAAGAATAGGAGACACAGATTGTGTGGATTGAGATGGAACAATATCAACTTTCCCGCTTTGAAACTGTGCTTTTGCGATGTGGTTCATACTCTGGGTTAGTTCGTAAGTTACATGAATAAATTGTTAATACAAGAATATCTTGTACGACATTGTGATGCCTAGTGGAAATTACGAGAATAGAAATATAGGATTTTCTTGTAATTACGTGAATATCCGGTATGCAAGTATGGCGATTTCACTTGGTCAGCGACTTCGGGCTACCCGTGAACTTCTTGGACTCACGCAAGAGCAGGTGATTGAGCAGCTTGAGAACCGCTTTGATGTGGAGATTAGCCAGCAAACGCTTTCTACGATCGAAACTGGGAAACGCAAAGTGGATGCGGAGAAGGAGCTACCTGCATTTGCGGCGATTTATGGCAGGGCGATCGATTACTTTTATGAAAGCTTTGATCTGCCTCCTACACCGTTTGGGACAGTTAACCTGCGCTCCAGCATCACTGTAGACTTCGATGCTCTGACCCAGCGCGATAAACTAGAACTAGCCGCAGAATTGATCCACACGGTTCTGCAAGAAACTTAGCCCAGCATTAAAGCAACGCATGGAACCTGTAGAAACCGGGGTCAGCTTTACTTAAGCTCTAGGAATGAAGGGAGCGCATAGAATGAGAGTGAGCGGCAGGAGAAATGACCCATGAAGCCCCGTTTTCCAGGAATGAATCCTTACCTTGAAAATCCGTATTTATGGACAGAGGTTCATTTTGGGTTGATTGCTGTCTTAGCGCGATTGCTCAACACCACGATCACCCCAAAATATCGGGCAGCCGTTGAAAAACGAGTTTACTCAGACTCTTTGTTGGTTGGGATTCCTGATGTAACTGTCTTTAAGCGATCGCAATCTGCCCAGTCAAACGCTGCAACAGGAACTTTGACTGAGCCGATAGTGGTGACTGTGCCCATTACCGAAGAAACTCAGGAACGCTATCTAGAAATTCGAGACGTTGGAACGGGAACGGTTGTCACGGTACTGGAAGTGCTGTCACCCAAAAATAAGCGATCGGGCGAGAGCAGAACCAAGTATGATACCAAGCGCCAAAACTTGCTGAACAGCACGGTTAACCTGGTAGAGATTGATTTATTGCGAACTGGAGAACCCAAGCGAGTTGCAGGGGCGGTTCCATCCGACTATCGAATCCTAGTCAGCCGCGCTAATCAACGCCCCACAGCAGAACTCTATCCTTTCAATTTGCGAGAGCCTATCCCTCACTTTCTGTTGCCATTACAGCAGGAAGATGAAGAACCTGTGATTGATCTAAATTGGGGGTTAGAGCAGGTTTACGCAGAGGCAGCATTGGATCTAGCGATCGACTATACTCAACAACCCATTCCACCCATCAGTGACATTGATTATGCTTGGATGCAAACTTTGAGCCTTGATTCTTAAACTCAGTGCAAAAAGTGTCGAGTGCCGGTCAGCAGCATGACGATGCCGAGTTCGTTTGCAGCAGTGATGGAGTCTTGGTCACGCAGACTGCCGCCCGGTTGAACGATCGCTTGAATGCCTGCTGCGGCAGCAGTGCGAACGGAATCATCAAACGGGAAAAAGCCATCACTAGCAAGAATCGCGGCTTGCGCTTTTTCGCCAGCTTGCTCTAGGGCAATTTTGACCGAGCCGACCCGGTTCATTTGCCCTGCGCCAACTCCCACTGTGGCGCGATCGCGCGTCACCACGATCGCATTTGATTTCACATGTTTACAAACTTTCCAGGCAAACAAGAGTTCTTCTAACTGGGCAGTAGTGGGTTGTTTCTCGGTCGCAACTGTCCAGGTTTCAGGATTCACTGCCTGATCATCGCTGGATTGTGCTAAAAAGCCACCCGCGATCGCCTTCACCGTAAAATCTGCACCCTGGGTCAAATCAGGCAACACCAACACCCGGACTTTAGATTTTGCTGCCAAAATCTCCAGTGCCTCCGGTTCGCAGCCAGGAGCGACAACGCATTCCAAAAAGGTTTTGGTTAGTAACAACGCTGTTGCGCCATCAATCGGACGGCTCAACGCCACAATGCCGCCAAATGCAGAAACGGGATCAGCATTAAATGCTTTTTCATACGCTTCTGCGATCGTGTGCCCTAAAGCCGCCCCACAGGGATTCGTATGCTTCAAAATAGCGGCAGCAGGGGGAATTTGCGATTCCACAAACTCAGCAATCAGTCGTCGTGCTGCTTCTAAATCAACCAGATTGTTATAGCTCAGTTCTTTGCCTTGCAGCTTGGTTGCCGCTGCCCACCCGCTAGCGATCGCGCCAGTTTGATACCAGGCAGCCGGTTGATGAGGATTCTCGCCATAGCGTAAGGGCTGAAGCTGCTGTCCGGTAAGGGCAAAGTTAGGCGAAAGGGCGCGCTCTTCTAGCTCCCCGCCACGGGCAGCGCTTTGTTCTGCCAGATAGGTCGAAATTGCTTGATCATAGTCGCCCGTGTGCTGAAAAGCTTGTAGGGCAGCCTGTTGACGAAATTCTAACGCGATCGCACCATTATTCTGGCGCAATTCTTGCAGGTAAGGACTATATTGACTGGGGCGACAGAGTACCGTGAGATGGGCGTAGTTTTTTGCTGAAGCCCGCAGCATTGCTGGACCACCAATGTCGATTTGCTCGATCGCCTCTGCAATCGACACATCAGGACGGGCGATCGTCGCGGCAAACGGATACAAATTCACCACCACGAGATCAAGCGGTCGAATATCCTGCGCCTCTAAATCTGCCAAGTCAGATGGCACATCGCGCCGCGCCAAAATGCCGCCATGAATGCGAGGATGCAAGGTTTTGACCCGTCCTCCCAAAATTTCTGGCGACCCCGTGTAGTCCGATACTTTCGTCACGGGCAATCCTGCCTCTTGCAAAGCTTTTGCGGTGCCGCCACTGCTGATCAGATCAAACCCAAATTCTTCAATCAGAGATCGGGCAAATTCCACCAATCCTATTTTATCTGATACGCTCAGCAGCGCTAGACGTGCCATGCTCAAAACTCCCACTAAACCATTCTCTTGAGTTTAGCGGACGGAGTTGGTTGGATTCAAAATTAAGGGCTACTTCTGCTCCATTTGGCGTTTCATTTGGTCGCGTGCAGTCTGCAAAATGGTGCGGAGTCCTGCTTTTTGTTGATTATCTAACCGTAAAAAAGTGGAAAACTGCTGGCGCAAGGTTTCGGCGCGGGCTGCATCGGGGCGTTTTAGCTTGGTCGGATCAAGCCCACTTGAAATGATGGATTCTAGTTGGTCAAAGGCAAATTCGCTAATGGTCGAGAGGGCTTTTTGCTGCTGGGTGTTTAACCGAATGGTGTTTCCCACACTGATTTCAGAAGATTTGCTCGATTCAGGAGTCGGGACGGAAATAGGCTGAGCGATCGCGCTCACACTAGACAAGCAGCATAATCCAACCGCGATCGCGCTAGCAGACCCAGAGATGACCACAGACGATTTCAGTTTCATGATATTAAAGCCAAGGAAGTTTAAAGAACTCAAGCAAAGATGGCACATCAAATGTAATCGAATGGTAGACGAATACTAAGATGCATTTTACCTAGACTGGAGTAAAGTCGAAAAAGTTTCAGAATTCATGGCAAACACGCTTTACTCAATTTCCGTGCCGCCCAAAAGCGGGCGATCGTCCCAAGGAGCCGTTGTACTGCTCCATGGCTGGGGTGCTAACTGTCAGGATCTGTTTGGTCTGGCAGACTATTTGAATTTGTCAGACTATCAACTGGTGTTCCCAGAAGCGCCCTTTCCTCATCCTTATAATCCTGTAGGCAAGATGTGGTACAGCTTTCCGCAAGAGTATAGCTTCTTGGGTCAATCAGAGTTTGGCGATCGCGCCGACCTGTCCACCAGTCGCCAGCAGCTAATTGAATTCTTGACCCAATTCACGCAAACTGCCAACATCCCTTGGTCGCGGATTATCTTAGGGGGTTTTTCTCAAGGGGGCGCAATGACCTTAGATGTTGGGGTGCGGCTACCCTTTGCAGGCTTGATGATTTTAAGTGGCTACCTCCATGCGCCGCTGCAACCCCAGCAGACTGCTCTGCCTCCAACTTTAATAATTCACGGACGGCAAGATCAGGTGGTGCCCTTGCAAGCTGCTCACCAAGCGCGTGATAGCTTACAAGCCCTAGACGTAACTCCAAATTATCAGGAGTACGATATGGGGCATGAAATTCAGCCGATCGCGTTGAGACAAGTACAAAGTTTTGTTAAAGAGTTCCTGCCAATCAATGACAAGCCATGAATATTCAGTTTGATGGCAAATAAGTCAGCTAAAATAAGCAAGGACGAATATGGACAGCCTAAAGCGTCTTGGGTTTTCATAAAGCCTTGAACACTGCAACCCGGAGGTGCTAGTCATGCCAGCATTACATCTAGAAAGAGAAAAAGTTTCCAGCTTGACTGAAAATGACGTTGCAGAACTGGCAGCGCGACTAGACCAAGATGATTACTCCAACGCCTTTGAAGGCTTGAAGGATTGGCACTTATTGCGGGCGATCGCCTTTGAACGTCCTGAGATGGTGGAGTCTTACCTCTACCTGCTGGATATGGAAGCTTACGACGAAGCGTAGCAATTGAACAGCAGAAACAAAAACCTGAAGACTTGTAATTGCAGATTTGGGAGCCTGGACGGATGATGAACTCATTAGTCTAGGCTCTCAAAATTTTATGCAGGGTTATCGAGTTTTAGTGGGTGTGGGCGGTGGAATTGCTGCCTATAAAGTGTGCGAAGTCGTTTCAACCCTAGCAAAAGACGGAGTGCAAGTTCGCACCGTGCTAACGGATGCCGCCCAAGAATTTGTAACACCGCTGACGTTTGCCACCTTGAGCCGATATCCAGCCTATGGCGATCGCGATTTTTGGCAGCCTGTTCACGGTCGCCCGTTGCACATTGAGCTAGGAGAATGGGCAGATATTTTTCTACTCGCGCCGCTGACCGCAAATACTCTGGCAAAGCTTGCTCATGGCATGGCAGATAATCTGCTGACCAACACGGTGCTAGCTTCTACCTGTCCGGTGTTGCTGGCTCCAGCGATGAATACCGATATGTGGGAACAGGCAGCCGTGCAGCGTAACTGGCAGCAAGTCCAGCAAGATTCCCGCTATCACACTCTCGCGCCGGGATCGGGTCTATTGGCGTGCGATCGCGTGGGTGCCGGACGCATGGCAGAACCTGCCGAAATCTTACCCTATGTGCGATCGCTGCTGCATACCCAGGGCGATCGCGATCTGATCGGCAAACATCTTCTAATTAGCGCCGGGGGCACCCGCGAATTTCTCGATCCGGTGCGATTTATCGGCAATCCTTCCACCGGAAAAATGGGGATTGCCTTAGCCCAAGCCGCCCACCATCGCGGGGCTAAAGTAACCCTTGTATATGCTCCATCAACCGCGATCGAGTCGGTTCGTGCGTTCGGTGTGCGATGCATCGCAGTGGAAACGGCAGTAGAAATGCGGCAAGCAATGCTAGCCCATTTCTCTCAAGCAGACTGGACGATCATGGCAGCGGCAGTGGCGGATGTAAAACCCGCTGATTACAGTCCTGAAAAATTATCCAAATCTGCCTTGCCTGAAAACCTATTATTGGCACCCGTCCCAGATATTGTGGCGGAATTAGCATCTTTGAAGCAGCCTCATCAGCGGCTAGTTGGCTTTGCTGCCCAAACTGGAGATATTGTTACGCCAGCCAAAGAAAAACTGGTGAGAAAACAGCTAGACGCGATCGCTGCCAACCCGATCGACCAGCCCAACAGCGGTTTTGGCAGTGACACCAACCAGGCAATATTCCTCGATCGCCACGGACGACAGCACCACATCGATCAGCCGTGCAGCAAGCTAACCATGGCGCATCAACTGCTCGACTTCATCCATGCGATGCCAAAGTGCTGAGCCTCAAAAGCTGGTGTGATAATTCTTCCCAATGCAGTCAGAGAAATTATATCTGTCGCCAATTTTCGGTCTGTAGCCCAGGGACTCGATCGAATTCTCGCGGGTTCGCAGTGACCATCAGTAGATGATATTGCAGGGCAGTTGCAGCAATTAAAACATCATAAGCACCAATCGGCTGTCCCTGAGTTTTGAGAAGGGCACGAATTTGAGCCGCTTGTTCAGCTTCTGCGGTTCCGAAAGAAAGGATTGTTACAGAGGTAAGAAAACTGGCGATCGCAGGTTCAACTTGTTGAGCGCGTTGAGGATGAGCGCCAAGCCGTAGCGTAACTCCATGACCGTGATTACCGAAACCGCAATGTCAGCGGGTGATGTTTGCTTAAGTCTGGCTTGAGTTCCAGGTTCACCTTTAATAAAATCGCTGATGACGCAAGTATCGAGTAGATAGCGCATCAGAATAAATCCGGTTCACAGGTTGGCAAGAGGTCATCACGATAGGACTCGATCGCGGGAAAGTCAGGATTTCCTTCGTAGGACAGGATGACATCTGACCACTGAGAAATTGAACCAGAGGTCGTTTGGGTTCGCTGGCGTAAGGTTTCAATAATCAGAGTTTGGAGCGAAATATTCGACTGAGCAGCTTGACGAATCAAATCTTGTTCCAGATCGGTCGGTAAGTCGATCGTGATTTGCATTTATTTTTCCCGTGATTTGTCGATTACACCTCTTCGCTCACACCTTCTAGAAAAGCAATTGCTCCCTTACCCCAAACATTACTTTCAGCAAAATGTTCGCCTACTTTCAGGCTCGCTTTTTTGCTGCCCTTCCATAGCTATTTTAGGTTAAGAAAGTTCTGTAAGCGTGGCTGAGGAAGTTTCTTCGCTTGAACAGTAATGGTTTGAGTAGCTGCTTCAGAAGTCTTGACATTAGGATTTTGGGTTTGGAGATCAGCGACGAATTGCTTAAAGTCGGTAAGGACAACCTCAAAATTCTGTTCAGTGTTTTGTATGCTGAGATTCTGGGCTTGATTGCCGTAGTTTGGAGCAAAATTGACGGGAGCATTGAAGGTTGCGCCAGAGAAATTGGGGTTAGATTGTTCTGCCATCAGTTTTTCGATCCTGTTGAACGAGCAGATATTGAAGATTTTTGGATAGTCACAATCTGTATCTGGAGCGCACAGGTAGCCACCATCGGCTAGGTTAATGCTGCCTGACCGAGGGCACCAAAACCGCTTCCATTTGTAGATTTGCTTCGACATACCGGATAGCTTTGAGGGCAAAAACTCTCGTTTAAGGATAGCTTCATTCGGAAGACTGATAGGATTCCATGGGTGGGCAGGTGCAAACCAGGTTGCGATCGCCGTATGCCTGATCGATCCGCCCTACGGCTGCCCAAAACTTGTGATCTCGTGTCCATTGCGTTGGATAAACTGCCTGTTGGCGCGAGTAGGGATGGTTCCACTCTTCAGTTAGGGCGATCGCGGTATGGGGCGCGTTTTTCAGCAGATTATTTTGGCGATCGACTGTGTTGTCTTCAATGGCGCGGATTTCCTCACGAATGGCGATCATCGCATCACAGAAGCGATCGAGTTCTGTTTTCGATTCGCTCTCTGTCGGTTCCACCATAATTGTCCCCGCCACGGGCCACGACACTGTAGGCGGGTGAAAGCCGTAGTCAATCAGGCGTTTCGCAATATCATCGACATCAATATCTGCTGTTTTCTTAAACTGGCGCAGGTCAAGAATGCACTCGTGGGCAACAAACCCCTGTTTGCCTTTGTATAGCACCGAGTAGTGTTCTTCCAAGCGCTTGGCAATGTAGTTCGCGCTGAGAATGGCAACCTGTGTCGCTTTGGTCAACCCTTCTGCCCCCATTGCCGCAATATAAACCCAGGAGATCGGCAAAATGCTAGGACTACCCCAGGGTGCGGCTGAAACTGCGCCAATGCCCTGTTTGCCGCCCACCTGCACAATGGGATGATTGGGCAGAAAGGGGACTAGATGTTTTGCCACACCAATCGGACCCATTCCGGGACCGCCGCCGCCGTGGGGAATGCAGAAAGTTTTATGCAGGTTCAAGTGGCAAACATCGGCACCAAAATCACCGGGGCGGCAAATACCTACTTGAGCATTCAAATTGGCACCATCCATGTAAACCTGTGCGCCGTTGGCATGGGCGATCGCACAAATTTCCTGAATCCCTTCCTCAAATACGCCGTGAGTTGAAGGGTAAGTCACCATCAGTGCCGAGAGTATAGCTTGATGCTGCTCAGCTTTTGCCTTGAGATCGGTAATATCGATATTGCCATGGGAATCGCAGGCTACAGGCACCACTTTCATGCCTGCCATGACGGCACTGGCGGGATTGGTGCCATGGGCTGAAGTGGGAATCAGGCAAACATTGCGATGTCCTTCCCCTCGCGATTCGTGATATTGCCGAATCACCAATAAGCCAGCATATTCACCCTGAGAACCTGCATTTGGCTGTAGAGAAACGCCCGCAAACCCCGTAATTTCGGCTAGCCAATGTTCTAGCTGGTCAAACAAGATTTGATAGCCACGGGTTTGATCCATTGGCGCGAACGGGTGAATCTGCCCAAATTCTGCCCAAGTCACGGGCAACATCTCGGAAGTGGCGTTCAGCTTCATGGTGCAAGAGCCGAGGGGAATCATTGCCGTTGCCAGGGAAAGATCCTTCGTTTGCAAGCGATACATATACCGCAATAGCTCGGTTTCGGATTGATAGGAATTGAAAACAGGATGGGTGAGATAGGGGGTAGTTCGTTGCAGCGCAGAAGGAATGACGGCATGAAGTGACGACGAATGGAAGAGATCCTCTGGCGTAAAATGAACGCCCTGTCCCCCGGCAAAGAGTTGGAAGAGTGCCAGCAGATCGTCCGTAGAAACGGTTTCATCGAGGGAAACGCCGAGGGTCTGGTCATCTAGTTGACGCAGATTGATGTGATGAGAATGGGCACGAGCAATGATATTTTGAAGGCGATCGCTGCCCACATTCACCCGCAGCGTATCAAAGTATGCGATCGCACCCAGCGTGTAGCCTAATCGCTTCAGACCTTCTGCCAGCAAAATCGTTAGATGGTGAACTCGCATTCCAATATTTCGCAGCCCTTCAGATCCGTGATAGACCGCATACATACTCGCCATGATCGCCAGCAGCACTTGAGCCGTACAAATGTTGCTGGTGGCTTTATCGCGGCGGATATGCTGTTCACGAGTTTGCAGCGCTAGACGGAGGGCAGGCTGACCCTGCCCATCTTTAGAAACACCAACTAACCGACCGGGCAGTTGGCGTTTAAAGGCTTCTTTTGTAGCAAAGTAGGCAGCGTGAGGTCCGCCGTAGCCTAGGGGAACTCCAAAGCGCTGGGTGTTGCCGATCGCGATGTCGGCTCCAAATTCACCTGGTGGTTTCAGTAAGGTAAGGCTGAGCAAATCCGCAGCGACGATGACTAGCGCTTTTGCAGTATGGGCGCGATCGCAAAACTCGTGATAATCAAAAATCGTGCCGTCTGTAGCAGGATATTGCAGCAGTGCGCCAAAAATCGGCTGGTCGAATAAGCAGGTTTCATGATCGCCGATGATTACCTCCAGTCCTAACGCTGTGGCGCGAGTTTGCACAACGGCGATCGTTTGCGGATGGCACACTTGTGATACCCAAAACGTTTTAGCATCGGTCTTACAAAGTCCATAGCTCATCGACATCGCTTCTGCCGCAGCGGTGCCCTCATCTAGCAGAGAAGCATTGGCAATTTCTAATCCAGTTAAATCCGTTACCATCGTCTGGAAGTTAAGTAGCGCTTCCAATCTGCCCTGAGCAATTTCAGGCTGGTAAGGCGTGTATTGGGTATACCACCCCGGATTTTCTAAAATGTTGCGCTGAATCACGGGCGGAGTGATGCAATTGTGATAGCCCATGCCGATAAACGAGCGGAATACTTGATTTTCTTGGGCAATTTCTTTGAGTTCTTGCAGCAGTTCATATTCACCTTTTTCAGCTTCAAGCTTTAAGGGGGCTTTCAGACGAATCGATTGGGGCACCGTTGCACTAATCAAGCCTTCCAAATCGCTAAAACCCAGTAGCGCAAGCATCTTAGCAACATCAGCCGCGTTTGGACCAATGTGCCGCCGCACGAAGGAATCAGTATATGCCAGCGGATTAGACACAGTATGCAATGCTGCCTTGGCTGAAGAGGTGAGGCTGTTGACATTGCGATCGCCATTGGCTAAAGGACTATCTGAAAGTACACTGGTTTGATCCATCGGACGCTCTAGCATAGATAAGGGTGGTGGGGTGAAGGTGAGTCAGAGAGAACGCTTTTCTCAGACTTTAACATCTTGCCTGGTTTCTAGGGGTATCGGCACAGTTGGGGCGAGATTTGCGATACTAGTCTTGGTTGAATTGATTTGATTCTTGTATGGATACGCTACATGTTTATTATTGATGTCACATTGAAGAGTACGCCGATTACCTTGTCGGTGCAGCGCAAAACTCCGGAAGATGCAGAAGCGTCTTATCAGCAGGTGATTGAAGCGATGAAATCGGGTGAGCAACGCTTAATTGAGTTAGTCTGCGAACATCAGACGGGCAAGAAAATTAGCATTGTGAGCAGCGAGATTACCGCCGTGCAGCTATACGAAAAATCGGGCACGGCAACCGCCTCAGGTAAGGCACCCGGCTTTAGCTTTGCAGCAGCAGGATGACGACGATCGCCCCCATAAATGACGCGAACGACTTCGTCTCGCGGAGCGCGATCGCGATTCAGGTTCAAGATCTCCATTTTCGGTGGCAAACAGGCAGCACCGTTCTAGATGGCTGCTGCCTAGAAGTGCCAAAAGGTGAATTTTGGATGCTATTGGGCACCAATGGCAGCGGCAAATCAACCCTGCTCAAACTATTGGCAGGGTTGCTACAACCGGAATCGGGATCAATCAAACCCCTACCCAAGCTAGGATTTGTCTTTCAAAATCCCGATCATCAACTGGTGATGCCCAGCGTCGGGGCAGATGTTGCCTTTGGCTTAGCCGCCGAACAACTCACGGCAATTCAAGTTAAGCAACGGGTGAATGATGCTTTGACCGCCGTAAATTTGCAGCCGTTGATCCAACGTCCGATTTATGCACTTAGTGGGGGGCAAAAGCAACGAGTGGCGATCGCTGGCACAATTGCCCGTCAATGTGAGGTGGTGCTGTTCGACGAACCCACGGCTCTGCTTGACCTCGATAGCCAGCGAGAACTGGTTGCCCAAGTGCAGCGTTTAGTCAAAGAACGAGGATTAACCGCCCTCTGGGTCACCCATCGGCTAGACGAACTCGACTATTGTGATGGCGCATTTTTGCTTGAAAGCGGCAAAGTGATTGATCAAGGTGATCCACAGCGATTACGCGATCGCTTAATGAATAGCGAATGACGTTCGCGTAGCGTCTCCGTAGGAGATATGGCGAATAACGAATGGCGAATGTAAAACTTCTTGCTGATACCAATTCAAATGGAGGATGCAACAGATTTTAGGTTAAAACCGTGACTGAGTTAAGTTTCTACAACTCAAAACTTAAAACTCAAAACTCAAAACTTAAAACGGTATGAACCCCTAACCCCGAACTCTAAAACCTGCTACTTGTGATACCTGATACCTGACGAAACTGCGATACACTAGAGCCACGCTCAGCAAACCCTAAACTAGTTCTTACTTGCTGCCATGCCGCGCTCTATCCCGCTGGCGATTTTGTTAGTTGACGGCTACAACGTAGTCGGCAGTTGGGCTGACCTAAAACAGATTCGCGATCGCGATGGGCTAGAAGACGCACGACGGCAGCTAATTGAGGTATTGACTAACTACAGTGCCTATAAAGATTTCGATACCCGCCTTGTGTTTGATGCTCAATATCGAGATCTTCCTAGCACTCGCGAAGTCATCACTAGTAATCTCGCAGTCTGCTATACCGACTTTGGACAAACCGCAGATACCTTTATTGAAAAAGCCTGTGCTGCCTTTCGCAATGATGTTCGCAAGTTTCATCAGCGCTTGATTGTAGCAACCTCCGATCGCGCCCAACGGCTTACGGTCGTGGGCTATGGCGCAGAATGTATCTCAGTAGAACAGCTTGCCTTAGATGTTCATGCAGCAACTGTTCAGGTCAAGGGTAAAAAAAAGTCTACTCAAAAAAGTAGTGGGCGATTTTTGGCGCATTGTCTCGATCCAGAAGCTCAAAAGAAGCTAACTCAAATGCGTTTTGGTAAAACAGAGTAGCATCAGGCAAATTAGCAAAATCATTCACCTGAAGTAGTTGTACACAATTAAATACACCTCCTGTAGTCCCCTTGGTAAGGGGATGGCGACAGCCGGGAGTTGTACAAAGTAATTTTTTATGTCCAAGTACTTACCTTATAAACTTATATTAAGTACTGGTTTAGGTAGTTTCACATGATGCGATCGCTGCTCTCCTCGGTTTTAGCTCTGTGCTTCACAGTAGGCATGGTTTTGAGTCCTGCTAGTACTGCCTATGCCTTGGGTGGCCCCTTGCCGCCGATTAACCAACCTGCCCCAGAATTTTCGCTGCCGAGTAACATAGGCGATCGCGCCATTTCGCTCAAAGACTACCGAGGTAAATGGGTTGTAGCTTACTTCTATCCCAAAGACTTCACCTCAGGCTGCACCTTAGAAGCGCAGAGATTTCAAGCGGATCTGCCCAAATATATCAGTAAAAAAACACAGATTTTAGGAATTAGCGTCGATTCAGTTGATTCTCACGCCGAGTTTTGCGATTCTGAAGGCTTGAAGTTTCCCCTCTTAGCCGATGAAGATGGCGCGGTCAGCAAAGCCTACGGCGCTTGGTTAGCACCCATGTCTTTACGAAATACTTATATTGTCGGTCCGAATGGTGTTTTGCGGGCAACCTTTACCCAAGTGCGCCCGGTGATTCACAGTGCAGAAGTCCTGCAAAAACTCGATGAATTGCAGCCAGCAGGATAGCAGAAAAGTTAAAAAGTAGGTTTCTGGTTTCGGGCTGTTATGGTACATCTCCATTCAGTTCAGCCAGTACAGTAGCGCTTATCTAAGCTGTTTCTCCCAGAATGTGTATTTTTGCATAGACCAATTAATCTACGGTAGATTATTGTCGAAACTATAGCCTGACCCTATATCTTCTTACCCTCTGCATTCTTCCTGCTTCTTCAGGTGACTTAAATAATCATGCTTGATGTTCAAGCGTTTTCAGATTTTGATTCTGCGGCTCGTGCTGTTTTGGGGTTCCTTCAGGGACGCATGGGGTTTGACCTATGGATGGTCACTCGGACAGAAGGGAAGGACTGGATTGTTTTGCAGGCGAGTGATCATGGGTATGGAGTGGAGGAAGGCGATGTGTTTCGCTGGGCAGATTCCTTCTGTTGTCAGATGGTGGCGGGGTATGGTCCTCGAATTGCGCCTTGCTCAGATAAGATTCCGGCTTACGCGATCGCGCCAATTGGCAGGGAGGTTCAAATTGGTGCCTATGTTGGAGTTCCTTTAACTTATAGCGATGGATCTTTGTTTGGAACGCTCTGTGCGATTCATCCCACGCCTCAGGCAGAGGCGATTACAACCGAACTTGCCTTAGTAGAATTGCTGGCAAAATTGCTGAGTACGATTCTCACCCTTGATCTCCATGCGGCGAGCCAGACTCGCTATGCTGAACGGGCAAGAGCCGAAGCTATGAGCGATGTTTTGACTGGACTCTATAATCGCCGAGGGTGGGAAAGCCTGTTGGCAAGCGAAGAAATCCGTTCTCAGCAACTTGGCTATCCAACTTGTGTGATTTCTCTCGATTTGGATGGTTTGAAACAGGTGAATGATTCTCAGGGGCACGTAAAGGGAGATGAGTTATTAGTCAAAACGGCTCAAGCGTTGATGGGCGCGATGCGGCGGCAAGATGTAGTGGCGCGGGTGGGTGGAGATGAGTTTGCGATTTTGGGGGTGGAGTGCGATCGCGCAGCGGGTGAGCAGTTAATCGAGCGGATTCAAACGGCTTTAATCTCTGTTCAAGTGGAAGCATCTTTAGGAATTGCCCACCGCAATCCAAGTTTAGGACTTTTTCAAGCGTGGATGGAAGCCGATCAGTCCATGTATGTTTGTAAAAGAAGCCGTTCAAAAATTTAGAAGGTAGAGGTCAGGATTTGGGGTTTGAGGGTTGGGTTTCCGGCTTTGAATCTTGTCCCATATCAGCAAGAAAGACAAGATGATTTTTCGTACACCGTACTCTCTACTCCGCCCTCTCTAGCCCTTGGTTCTCCAGTTCTTCAACTCGTTTTTGCAGTTGCTTAAGGGTTTGATACATATCTGGCAGGCGGCTATAAATAGCAGACGACTTGAGATAGATTTTGTGGTCAACACAGGGATAGCCGGAAACCACCTGTCCGGGGTTAACGGTGCCATGTACGCCTGTTTTAGAAGACGCGATCGCGCCATCACCAATCTTGGCATCATTTGCCACGCCCACCTGTCCCGCCAAAATCACACGGTTGCCCACTTCCACACCGCCAGCCAAGCCCACCTGTGCCGCAAACGCGCAGCCAAAGCCGATCTGAGCGCCGTGCCCAATATGCACCAGATTGTCGAGCTTGGTCTGTTGGGCAATGCGAGTTTCGCCCACCGCCGGACGATCAATCGTGGAGTTGCAGCCCACTTCTACGCCATCTTCCAACACCACACAGCCCGACTGCTGCATTTTGTACCAGCCCTGCGCGGTGGGCACAAAGCCAAATCCTTCTGCCCCAATCACCGCTCCTGGTTGAATCACACAGTCGGTGCCTAAGCGAGTGCGCTCATGAATGGTGCAGTTGGCATGGAGAACCACGCGATCGCCAATTCGAGCATCGGGATAAATCACCACATTGGGATGAATGCAGACCTGATTGCCAACGGTCACATTTGCCTGAATCACCACATGCGCCCCGATCGCCACTTCCGTCCCAATTTTTGCAGTCGGGTGAATCACAGCAGTTGGATGGATTTCTGGATCAGGTTGAAAAGCTTGATAGAACAGCGCGATCGCTTGGGCAAACATCAGCCGGGGTTCAGCGGTTTCGATCCAGGCAATGCTCCGTTCTGTAGCAGCAGCTTGCAAGTCTTGACTGCGCGGCAAAATTAGGGCGATCGCCTGAGTTGTTTTAATTTGGGCGGCAAACTTTGCTCCATCGATATAGCTGAGTTGCCCGCTCGTTGCTTCGTCCACTGCCGCCACTCCAACCATCTCTGGATCATGGGCACTCTCTAAGCTGAGACTGGTGCGATCGACGGGCACCCCTAGCCGCTGAACAACTTCGCTAAATTTCATCAATTTCAAGCCTGCAAATGCCCCACTATCCTAGCCTTCATCAGGATTCACAATCAAAATTTCGGCGGGATTCAGGGCAAGCTCAACGCGATCGCCATAGTTAATCCTCGCGATCGGCGGTGCCAACAGTTCTAAAATGTCCGCATTTTGAAAATGACGCTGCTTCGTTTCAGGGTGCGGATAATAGACAAAAGCTTGGTAAGCATAGGATTGGAACACAATCTGGCAGGGCAAAAACGAGAAGGTTTCTGGGGGATGAGCCACCGTCCAAGCAACCTTAGGAAAAGTATAAGTCGGCTGCTGCATCACAAACGTGGCAGGATGAATTGAAATATTCAATGTGCCTTGAAATAGATCGAATAGATCCAATCCCAACGCCCGAAAGTAAGGCATTTGCATCGCAATACTACCCTTGGGATACGGACTATCACTCGCCCAACCCGAAGCAATTTGGTGTCCTTGCTGCACCACCCCAGAAACAACTTGCCAGTGATTCATCCCAAAACTTAACTCGACCTTGAACAATTCACCTCAACTCAAAACTCAAAACCCAAAACTCAAAACCCAAAACTTTCCACCACTATCGCCTCCGAAATTCCACCACTTCTCGCTTTACGGTCAGATCGTAGTCGCTAAAAAAATCATGTCCTAATAAGCCAATATTCAAAGAAGCGTTGGCGATCGCCACAATCACATCTTTGACAACCGCATTGCCCACTGCGATCGAATCAACATACGCCAACGGCACTTCCACCCCTGCTTGGCTAGCCGTATTCACCTTAGTTTTGCCAATAATTCGGGCACCCAATGCTTGCGCCATTGCTTGGGTAATCACCGTGCCACTTGCTCCTGTATCCACAATCATTTCAAAAGTTTGAGTGCCGTTGAAGGTGACATCAATCACCGGAGTGCCGCCTTCTCGCCGCTTGATCAGGGCACGAAACACTTTTTCTGAAGTCGCCTTTGCTCCGCTGGCGGAGATCGCGCTGGATACCTTGAGCGAACTAGAATTAACGCCTGCCAATCCTGAAGCCGTGGTGGAATCACTCTCACGTTTTGCTTGGGAAAGTTTCTTTTGAGTTGTGGCAAATTCTCGCTCAAATTCCTTCAGCTTAGTTTTTGCCAGCGGTTGAGCAGGCGCAGAGGCAGGCAACGATTTGAGTAGGGAGATCGCCTGCTTCCAGCGGCTTGCTACTAGCGTCCAGTCATCTTCCGTCAGCGCAGTTTGACTAATATTTTTGGCACTGCTTGCTTTTTCCAGCGCCAGCTTATAAGCCGCTTGCATCGCCGCCGGGTCGGTTGTCGGAGGATTTGGCGGAGTTGCGGTTGCGATCGGCGATGAGGCAGGTGATGGAAGAGGGGCGATCGGCTGACTCGCTTGCTCACCACGGCATCCAGCAATTCCTGCTATCCCAATAGCCAAAGCAAATAGCACCGTCTGAAACTGAGAACGTTTAAGCATGGATGACTAGAGCCAGAAGGAAACCGAAAGCAGCCACAATTCAGCTATCTCATCCAGTTTAACTCTATTGTCTTAGTTCTCTGCCGCTATGATGAGCTATGTAAAATGGAGTGAGCTTAAACGTTTAGGGGATATCACAAGTGGATTGGAGCCTGGAATCACGAGAAGATAAATTTAGTGTTCAGTCGGCAAATGTCATTTCTAGTGTTGCTTGTAGTAGTTCCACTGATTCAAAATATCCTACTGACCTAGTTGAGCAGAAAGCCAACGAATTTTTAGATCGAATTTATTGCAGCGATTGTCTTGCCTTTCTTCCTTCTTTGCCTGCTCAGTCAATTGACTTAATTGTGACTTCTCCCCCTTATGCAGATCAGAGAAAGAATACCTATGGTGGTATTCATCCTGATAAATATGTTGAGTGGTTTTTGCCAATTAGTAGTGAATTAAAGCGAGTTCTTAAGCCAACTGGATCATTTGTTTTGAATATCAAGGAGCGAGTTGTTAACGGAGAACGTCATACTTACGTTTTAGAACTGATTTTGGAAATGCGTAAACAAGGATGGTTATGGACAGAAGAATATATATGGCATAAGAAAAATTGTTATCCAGGAAAATGGTCAAATCGATTTCGTGATTCTTGGGAAAGATGCTTACATTTCAACATCAATAAAAAATTTGCAATGTATCAGGAATCAGTAATGGTTCCAACAGGTAACTGGGCAAATGCGCGCCTAAAAAAATTAAGTGCCACCGATAAACAACGTGATGAATCAAAAGTTGGCAGTGGCTTTGGCAAGAATATTTCAAATTGGGTCGGTCGCGATTTAGCCTATCCAACTAACGTTTTACATATGGCGACAGAATGTGGCAATAAAAATCATAGTGCTGCCTTTCCATCTGAGTTGCCTATATGGTTCATGAAGTTGTTTACTCAACCCAATGATGTCGTTTTAGATCCATTTATGGGTAGCGGAACAACAGCGATCGCTGCTCAAAAATTATCCCGCTACTTCATCGGGATTGAGATTAATGAAGAGTATTGTGTGCAAGCACAAGAACGACTGGGTACTTTAAAGCAGTTAGAACTTCCCTACAGCAATAAAATTGATGCCACGTCTTTCGATTAATCCTGATGATTTAGAAGATCTCATTCAAGAGCGACTGCGAGTATTCTATGACTGTCGAATTCAAATTCTTAAGAAGTTAAAGCTTGAAGAGCTTCTCTCTAAAAATCTTTACTTGTTTCGATCTATGGGTGTAGTAACGGCTGCACAACTTATTGAAGAGCTAATGAAGTCCCGTCTTATTAAGTCCGATGAGACAATTTTTGGCAAGCAGTTTTTTGAGGCGATCGCACAGAAAGTTGGAGGAGGTGAAGAAGCTAATCAGCTGGGTATGGATGTTGTGATTGAAACCGAGGATACTTATACCGTGATTGAAGTTAAATCAGCTTCTAATTGGCAAAATGCTCGGATGGGTAGAGGTGTAAAAGCTGATTTTGATAAAGCTTATGAGCGGTTTCTGTCTAAAGGTCTTCAAAAACAATTTGTTGGTATGTTGGGTCAGGCTACAGGACGTGTGAATTGTGATGCGGATGTGGATTCTGGCAGAATTTATGTAATTCGCTCTGGACAAATGTTTTGGCAGGAGATCACCGACGATCCAGATTTTTATTTAAAGCTGATTCGTCTAATGAAGGATTACCCATTGCGATTACGTCCTGACTACACAGAAGCTTGGGCAAACACAGCAAACAAAATGCTGAAACAGTTCTCTGATGTCTATATCAATTCAACAGGTGAAATTCATTGGGAATTGCTGATTCAAGTCAATAGTGGCTCTACACCCATTCAGGCTGAGTCTAAGTTGGTTGAGGAACAACTGAAAATTGAAAAATTTGAGGCTGAATCAGAGATATAAATTTGGAGAGAATTTTGTTAGTGCAAATTGCTTTCCACCCGCTATTCTCTACCCACGACTTCCAGTACCGCTTTTAGACTCAATTGATCCTTAAACCAGACTAACCGAGCCGGAGTTTGGCTAAAATTGACTCCGGCTTTTTCCAAATTGAGCCTCTCCGAGATTGCTAACACCAAATCATCTCGCCCCGACTGCTGCACTTGATAGAACTTTTTTTGCAAGTATTCGGGTAGCAAGGCGCTGTAGGGTGGCGGTGGTGGCGATCTGATGGCACGATGCAAATCGAAATGAAGCTCCACAGGCACGGTTACCAAACTTGCATACTCTGCAATCAATTGCGATCGCGCTGAAACTGAAAGTGGTATCAGTTGAGTGGCTTGAACGGGCTGCATAAATCAAATCCTCAGTCGTTCAGAAGGATAATAGACTATCTCTACACTTGGTACTCTTTTTTTAAGGTGAGTCTTTTTAAGGTGAGTTTCGACTGCGTTCAACGTATGCTTAGTCCTGATAATTTGTTTACTGTGCATATTGAACTCATAAGCTGTATCAACTCTTACGGAAGTCGCTGGCAAGAATCCGATAAGGTCACTTCAAGCTTAGAAGTGTGACCCCAGTACACGGATTTCATGCGTTTAGAACAGTTGCAAGCATTTTTAGCCGTGGCAGAAACGGGTAGTTTTCAAAAAGCTGCTCAATGTTGTGGTGTGACTCAATCTGCCATTAGCCGCCAAATTCAGGCATTAGAGGCAGATTTGGGTGCGCCCTTATTTCATCGCACGGCTCAGGCAAAGCTAACGATTTCGGGCGATTTACTGTTGCCCCGTGCCAAAAAAATCTGTCAGGAGTGGCAAAATGCAACGCAGGACGTGGCGCAACTGGTGGCAGGAAAGCAACCAGAACTCTGTGTGGCGGCGATTCACTCTATCTGCTCTCATCACTTGCCTCCCATTTTGCAGCAGTTTTGTCGAGATTATCCCGATGTGCAACTGCGCGTGACGGCGTTAGGCAGCGATCGCTCTCTCAAAGTGTTGAAAGATGGCTTAGTTGATTTGGCGATCGTCATGAACAATCGCTTTCTAACCATGAGTCCTGAGATGGTTGTGCAGGTGCTTTATGAAGAACCGATCAACGTATTGATTGCCGCCGGACATCCCCTCGCTGCCTATGCTGCGATTCCCTGGGCAGAACTGACTCAGTATCCTCAGGTCGTGTTTAAGGATGGCTACGGGATGCAACGCATTGTCCAAGAACAGTTTGAACGGCGCGGCGCAACCCTCAAAGCGGTGCTAGAGTTAAACACCCCCGATGCGTTTAGAGGGATTGTGCGCCAGGGTGAATTGGTTGCGCTGTTACCTGAATCTGCATTAATAGATGCTTACACCGATCCCGCTTTGGCAGTGCGTCCAATTGCATCGGGCTACAGTGGCATTGACACAGAGTCGTTGACTGATCCACCCTTAACACGTCAGGTTGTTATGGTCACTACCCGCGATCGCCTGCAAATTCCACCTATTCAACACTTTTTCAGCTTGGTAGTTGATCATCTTGCCCAATCTGCAACTGTTTTACCCTTAACACCTGTCGGTCGTGACGCTTAATTGAGAGAACACTATGAGCCATGCCTTTAGAGAACTTCTCCGCAAAATTGGCAGCGGTCCTCATACAGGACAGAACCTAACGCGACTAGAAGCCCACGCCGCGACCAGAATGATGTTATTGCAAGAGGCAACCCCTGCCCAAATTGGCGCGTTTATGATTGCCCATCGGATTCGTCGCCCGACTGGAGAAGAACTGGCAGGAATGCTAGATGCCTATGAAGAACTGGGTCCTATGTTGCAGGCAATCGCGGCTTCTTACCCTACCTTGGTGTTTGGAATGCCCTACGACGGCAGAACGCGCACGATGCCAATTGTGCTACTGACAGCGTTGATCTTAGCGGCAGCCGGGTGCCCGGTGGTGCTGCATGGGGGCGATCGGATGCCAACTAAAGAAGGTGAGCCATTGAGTCTTTTTTGGTATGGATTAGGCATCGATTGGACAATGCCCTTGTCGCAGGTGCAAGCCACATTTGAACAAACAGGCATTGGTTTTGTTTATTTGCCAACCCACTTTCCCCTCGCTCAAGGACTCGTGCCCTATCGCGAGCAAATTGGCAAGCGTCCACCGTTTGCGACGATGGAGTTGATCTGGTGCCCGTATGGGGGGAATGCCCATGTTGTGTCTGGGTTTGTGCATCCTCCCACCGAAACCATGTTTCAAAATGCCCTTGCTTTAAGACGAGTTCGCCAATTTACTACTGTTAAAGGGTTGGAGGGAAGCTGCGATTTGCCCAGAGAGCGAACCGCCATCATAGGGTTAGGGACTGTGAATGTTGCAGGTGAAGTAGCGTTGGAACGACTCTGTTTGCCGCCGCGCGAGTTTGGATTTGAGGGAGCCAATGTTCCGTTAGACACACCTGAAACGGCGATCGCTGCCATGCAGTCTGTTTTGGCAGGGCAACCCTCGGAGCTAATGAAATCGGCATTATGGAACGGCGGCTTTTATCTGTGGCGCTGCGGCATTAGCGCTTCCATTCAAGCTGGCATCATGCAAGCAGAACGATTATTCACCACCGGACAAGCCAAGCAAAAACTGCAAGAGCTTCAGCAAGCTACCACCGCGATCGCTGTCATTCGTTAGCTTAACCTCTGCACTCCGTACTCTACCCACTCCGCACTTTTTTTTACACTGTTGCTTGCTTTGTGTAACGCAATGGTTCTCTGTTTTTGGGGTAGGGCATACTGAAGCCACCCAATCGATTGACACCCGTGAAATATTTATTGATAGGCTAGGGTGGCGGGGAGCATTTCTAACCCGTTCTGGCTGCTGGCATTGGACAGCGCAAATGCTTAGTTAGGGCGGGTTAAAGGGACTTTTTATTGATTTAGCAGCTACCATAAATCTCTTTTTTTTAATCATGACAGCCACCTCTTTAGAGCAAGAAATAAAATTTTTACGTCAACAAAATGCTCACTTAAAGCAGCAACTCCACACAATAACGCAGGCGAGTTTAAAGTCGGTAGAGAACGCAGAACATGCCACAACGGAGGTTTTAACTGAACAGTTGGAACTGCGGATTGAAGAACGAACGCAAACCTTGCAGATGGTGATTGCCCAATTACAGGCGGAAATTCGCGATCGCCACGAGGCAGAAATCGCCCTAGCTGCCAGCGAAGCAAAATTTCGTAGCCTGGTTGAACATGCTAATGGGGTGATTTTTGAACTTGCTCTTGATGGCACTTTCACCTATCTTTCGCCCCATTTCACCAATGTTTGGGGCTTTGAAATTTCTGAAGTGATGCACGAGTCGTTTGCCCACTGCATTTATCCAAAAGATTTATATGCCTGCCAATCCTTTCTTAAAAAGATTGCGATTACAGGGGAAAAACAGTCTGGGCTGGAGTTTCGGGCGCAATGCAAAGACAGCAGCACCCCTTGGATGATGAGTAATGCGTCTCCGATGTATGGCAGTAAGCGGCAACTCATTGGATTTCAGGGCATTGCGTTTGATATTAGCGATCTGAAGCAGGCTGAAGCGGCTTTACGTGAAAGTGAACAGCGGTTTCGAGATGTCAGTGAGGCGGCTGGCGAATATCTCTGGGAACTCAGTGCAGACGGCATTTATACCTTTGCCACCGAAAAATCAAAATTTGTTAAAGGATACAAACCTGCCCAACTGATCGGGCGATCGCCGTTTGAGTTTATGCCCACAACCGATAGCGTCAAGGTGAAAGCAATCTTGAAAGATGCCTGTGCCCACAAAAGAAGCTTTACCCTAGAATATCGCAATATCACCCCGTCTGGAGAAATTGCTTGGGAAAAAGTGAATGGACTGCCGCTGTTGGATGAGGCGGGTGAGATTGTTGGCTTTCGAGGAGCAGGACTGAGCATTACCCAACAAAAAGTTGCAGAAGAAGCGTTGCGGTCTAGCGAGCAGGAACTTCGTCAAAAAGCTCAAGACTTAGAACGTACCCTCAAAGAACTCCAGCACACTCAGTCGCAATTGATTCAAAGCGAAAAAATGTCTTCCCTCGGACAACTGGTTGCGGGTGTGGCTCACGAAATCAATAACCCAGTGAACTTTATCTTTGGCAATCTGTTTCACGCCAATGAATATGCTCAAGATTTAATGCGGCTGATTCAGGTTTACCGACAGGCGTATCCCAATCCAGTCAGCAGAGTGCAAGCTGAGGCAGACGAGATCGACCTGGATTTTGTGCTTGAAGATTTGCCCAAACTGCTGTCATCCATGCGGGTGGGGGCTGAGCGTATTCAAAAAATTGTTTCATCACTGCGAACATTCTCCCGCATGGATGAGGCAGACTTCAAAGCGGTGGATATTCATGAAGGGATTGATAGCACGTTGATGATTTTGCAAAGCCGACTGAAAGGACGCAGCGATCGCCCCGAAATTACGGTCACCAAGCACTATGGCACCTTGCCCCAAGTGGAATGCTACGCCGGACAACTCAACCAAGTGTTTATGAATCTCTTAAGCAACGCGATCGACGCGATCGACGAGCAGATTGAAAACCATGCGTCAAGTTCTGCGCCTAATGCCATACAAGCTCTCTCGCCTCTCGCCTCTTGCCCCTTGCCTCTAATCACCATCCACACCGAACTGACCCATTCTAATCACATCCGCATCCGCATTGCTGATAATGGATCAGGCATTCCCGCAGCGGTTCGCGATCGCTTGTTTGATCCCTTTTTCACCACCAAGCCTGTTGGTAAAGGCACCGGCATGGGATTATCCATCAGCTATCAGATTGTGACCGAACGGCATCACGGAACATTACACTGCAACTCGTCACCGGGGCAAGGCTCAGAATTTGTGATCGAAATCCCCGTGAAACAATAGGCGCTAGGACTGACTGTTCCATTCATTTGCCGCATCGTTAATCGCTTGATCTACCGTTTTTTGTTCCAGCATGGCAGCTTGCAAATTGTCGTAAATCACTTTTTGCAATTTTTTGACGTTTTTCATCGCAGGAACTAGGACTTCTGCATCTTTCATCTGCGTCGCACTGATGACCCTGGCTTTGTCAACCGGAGTAGCATTTGTCGGAGTTGTGCTGAAATAGGAATCTTGCAGCGCTTTTACGGTGGAAGGCAAGACATTCGCTGCTTTCGCAAAGGCAAGTTGGTTTACGTCATTGGTGACATAGAGGGCAAATTTGAGCGCCCCTTCCGCCACGTCCGTATCTTTGGGAACAACCAAGTTCATGACTGCAACATTTTTTTTGCCCGTGTCGCCTGTGATTTGTGCGGCTGAGGCAGAGGATTTGGCGATCGTGGGAGCATTTGTGGCAATATTATTCAAAAATTCAGCACCCGATGCCAAAACCGCCGTATCTCCCCGCTGATAGAGGTCGATCGCGTGGCGGTGTCCCTCTGTTAGCACTTCTTTAGGAATCAAGCCATTTTTGTACAGATTCACCCAATACTCAAACGCAGTCTTGCCTTGGGGCGTATTAAATGCCGCCTTACCATTGGTATCAACCAAACTCACACCCATTTGCACAAATGATTCCAGCACTTCTCCAGAATCTCCAGGCACCACTGTGGCAAAAAAGGCATATTTTCCCGTTTTATCCTTCAGCGTTTTGGCAGCGGTTGCCAACTCTGCATAGGTAGCAGGCGGCTGATTCATGCCCGATCGCCGGAAGGAATCCGTGTTATAGATCGTCACTCGCGTCGTTAAGTACCAAGGCAAGCCAAAGGTTTTGCCATTCAGTGTACTCGCCTTCCAAATATTGGGTAAATAAAGCTGCTTCACCTCTGCCGGAATCTTCTCATCCAGTTCCATCCAGGCATTGCGCTCTGCAAGTTGCGAAGCAAACCCAGGATTCAAATTCACCACATCGGGCGCAGTTTTAGCAGAAACAGCAGTCAAAATTTTGCGCTCCATATCCGCCCAAGGCACATCTACCCAGCGCACCGTGTAAGCCGAATTTTCTTGCTCAAATTGGGCAATTAGTGTGTTGAAATAATCCGTAAATTCTGGCTGAAGCTGCATCGTCCAGAATTCAATTTCCTGTTTGCCAGCAGCGGTGTTTGCTGGAGGGCTATTGGAAGGAGTGCCGCCACAGCTTGCCAACCAACTGAGCATAATCCCACAAAGAGCAAACAAAAACGCTTTTTTCCAACGAGAAATCCGATTCATTGTAAGTAGAAATAGGGGACAGAAAATGGGGTAAGGATCGGCAAAGACTGCCCTCACCCTAGCCCTCTCCCGATGGGAGAGGGAACAAGAAACGTCCGAAAGCCCTTCTCCTTGGGGAGAAGGGTTGGGATGAGGGCAAATTAGCTGCACATTGCGTAAAAATCATACTGGCACAAGTTAACTCAAGAAGCAGATAGCAAAGTTCGTAGAATATAACTATTAAACCAAGGGTGAATCTGAATGAATAGCACGATCGCAGTTCTCTACAAAATACTGGGTGGCAAATTAGGAACACTGGCAATCATCACCATAGTTGCAAACCTGACAGTTTCAAACCTGCCCACGATTGCCCAAGAGTCAAACTTTGGCAAGATATCTCTTAGCACAGCCAATCCAGTTGGTAGACTTTCTGGCTCCACAGGAGGCTCCATCTCCTTACCTGCGATTATCAGTAACATGGATTACCGGAACAATCGCTGTCTAGGCTTTGGCGACTCTAAACCAGATCACATCCTCACCTTAGAACAAAACTTTCCTAGTTTGAGTATTCAAGTCACCAGTGGAGCAGATACAACCCTTGTGGTGCAAGGCTCGGACGGAATAGTACGGTGCGGCGATGATACGGGTGCCCAAAAAGATGCCAGCATTGTAGATACCAACTGGAAAGCAGGCGTATATCGCATCTGGGTCGGCTCGGCGGCTCCTGGAACTCAACGCGACTACAGACTGACGATTCAACCAGTTACACCTCAACCATTTCCTTTCACAGTTCAATTTTAAGCCTCACGGTGTAGTCTCAATGATTCAGGACCAATAAGGTATGCTGATTTTTTATGTACCCTTCTAGAGCATTTTCAATCCGCCTTATTGGAGGATGCTAGATAGGGCACGTCCAGCGCTAAAATGAGTAAGTTCATCATTGCCGAGGGGCATCCATCGTGCTTTCGATCCTTCTTGCAGATTTCCGCATCATTTTTGAGCGCGATCCGGCTGCTCGCAACTGGCTAGAAGTGCTATTTTGCTATCCCGGCTTGCAAGCACTTTTGATGCATCGCTTTGCTCATTGGCTCTATCGATTAGGGCTGCCATTCGTGCCTCGGTTGATTTCTCACTTAGCGCGCTTTTTCACCGGAATTGAAATTCATCCCGGTGCCCAGATTGGGCGGGGTGTGTTTATTGATCACGGCATGGGCGTAGTCATTGGAGAAACGGCGATCGTTGGAGATTATGCGCTGATTTATCAAGGCGTAACCCTAGGTGGAACGGGCAAAGAATGTGGCAAACGTCACCCAACCTTAGGCGAAAACGTGGTGGTGGGTGCCGGAGCAAAAGTTTTAGGCAATTTGTTAATTGGCAACAATGTTCGCATTGGTGCGGGATCGGTGGTACTGCGCGATGTGCCGTCAGATTGCACGGTGGTTGGGGTGCCGGGTCGGATTGTTTATCGCTCAGGCGAACGGGTAGAACCTTTGGAGCATGGTCGTTTACCTGATTCGGAAGCGCAGGTGATTCGGGCATTGGTTGATCGCATCGAAAACTTAGAGCAACAGGTACAAAGCTTACAACCGGCTGAACCTAGAGTGCTTGAACCCGCGATCGCGGCGATGTCAGCCTCATTCAATGGTGCGGCATCTAATGGCAAATCTACGATTCCAGCCACTTGGTTACCCACAACCGCTGCCAACTGTCGCATTCGAGATCGCGTTATTGAAGAATTTTTGGATGGCTCAGGCATTTAGATCTGCCAGTTAGATAGATCTGCCAGTTAGATCTGTGCTTGACTTTGAATCAAACGCTGAACACTGATTAGCGCTCGGTTTAATTCGTAAGGGCGGCGATCGGGATTTTCTACATATGCCTGCTGCTCATCTTCAATCATCGGCACATCCTGCAATACCAAGCCATCCAGCAATTTTTGAGCAGAACCAAACAGCCGATTTTTCAAGAAAAGTCGCAATTTTGGAGATAGCTTATGCAAATTTGGGAAAGCATTCAGCGAGGTGAAATGCACTAGGTAAGCGCGGGTATGGGTTTCATCCACGGGGCAAAACAGGCAGTAGATTTTGAAATCGTCTCCCAGGCGAGAAACCCAATGCGGATACACATAACTAACATCAAGTGGTTCTGGATGCAACTGTCGTAGTTGAGGGATAAACAGTTGAGCAACAGACCAAATTTTGTCAATCCGGTAGTAGCTTTGGGCGCTGTAGTGGGCATCAATCCGGCTAGCGGTTTCCTCAATCGTGTCTAGTTCTGCCGATGCCCAAGCTTGCAGATCATGGTGCAAATGCCCATGGTACATGTCCATCAGGTTTTCAATCAGGTAGGAAAAATGGGCGTTGGCATCGATTACCGAAACCGTGGCAATGTAGTTGAGATGATCCCATTCAGGTAGCGCCAGCGGTGGAATTTTTTCTGCCAAACTTGTATCTCCTGGAAACACCCAAACGAAGCCATCTTGCTCTTTCACGGGATAGCGCCGAACACGGGTATTCGGCAATTTTTGATTCGCTTCTAAATAGGGAACTGCGCTGCACTGTCCTTGGGCATTGATCCGCCAACCGTGATAAGCGCACTCTAGCTCACCTTCGACAACACAACCCCGACTCAGCTTGACGAACCGATGCGGACACCGATCTGCCAATGCCTGGATTTGTCCCTGCGAATCTCGAAAAAGCGCGATCGCTTGTTTCCATATCATCACCCCCATAGGCTGGTCAGTAACTTCACTACTCCGGGCAACCCCATACCAATGATTCGGATTGATGCTAGCTAACCGAATATCAAACCGAGGCGATGCTGAAACAGGAGCATTCATAGACCAACTCACTCACACCCAATAAGCTCACACTCAAGATTGTAGCTTTGTAGCGATCGAACCACCGTATTCCAAAATTAAGGAGAAACCCCTGCATAAAGTTTTGCTGAGAGCGCCATAAACTATTCGGAAACTATTCGGACTTATTTGAAGCAGGGTTGTAGATTTTTAAGAGGAACCCTAAGTCGCGAGAGGAGAATCATGAAACAACATCTTTGGAGAATCGGTTTAGGGTTGGGTTTGACAATTAGCACGGCAGCGGCAGCGATCGCGATCGATCCGGCTCCGGTCACCCAATCCTCAAAAGTGGAATGGTCGCAGGTGGTCAGCGATCGCTTTGATGGCAATCTTGTTTACGACAAAAATTTTGATGGCGGCGGCACTTTTGTCTTTGTTAGTAGCTGGTCACCCCAAGGCATTCGCGCTACTTATACCGAATATCGCTCAGAAGTAGTGGACTACAAAACGGTTTGGCGGAGCAAATGGGTGACTGAAAATGGGAAACGCCGCGAAGTGCAATATCGTGAGCGAGAGCCGATCTATCGCAAATATCAAACGGAGCGATCGCCCAAAGCCATTAAGTTTGCCATCAACAACCAGATTTACACTTATGAACAGGGCACCGTTCCCACTGAACTTGCTGCTGCTTTGGCTAGCGCCCCTTTAGAAAATATGACCATTCGCCTAGTCTGGGAAAACGGCGCAACTACTGATACTGCGATCGGCAAAGGCACCGTTGCCGCTTGGAAAACGGTGTTCAAACCAAGCGCGCAGTTTGGCACCAATCAGCCTTTAGCCCCCAATCCCTAGGGGTTGCTCAAAGGTGCAGTTCAAAAAATTATAGAGTGTGCGATCGCTAAAATCAGTCACAACTAAGGTTGCACCGACTGCATACAACTCTTCTGGCAAATGGGTTGAAGCAATGCCCACGGTCAAAATCCCTGCCCCAACCGCAGATCGAATGCCAGAGGGCGAATCCTCAAAGGCGATCGCGCAGTTGGCGGCGGCACCCAAGCGGTCTAATCCAACCTGGTAAGCCAATGGATCAGGTTTAGCACGTTCTAAGGTTTCTGCCAGCACAACGGTTGCAAACTGCTGAGTTAATTCCAACACTTGCAGCATAAACTCAGCGTTTTCCGGCGGCGCATTGGTCACTACCGCTTGCTTCAACTGCCGCTCATTTGCCCATGCCAAGACTTCAGTTAAGCCTGCGATCGGCTGCAATTCACCGGTTGCTTGTCTGCGGAACGCTGCCTCTTTTTGATTACCCAACTGCCGACTTTTTTCAACACTCAAATGGGGCAGCAACTGGTTTAAGATCGCCGCGTTGGTTCGTCCACTAAAATTATTTTCATAAAATGGGCGGTCTATCTCTAGCTCATAGTCCCGCAATATCTCTTTCCAGGTTTGGAAGTGAATCGGATCGGTGTGGGTTAGGGTGCCATCTAAATCAAACAGCAAAGCAGTCAGCATCAAAGGCTCCTTGCATCATCTGCGCCAAGTCTAGCGATTATCCTTTAACTCCGCTAGCGGCTTCGGTCGGCACAATGTAGCGCTGCATCAGCAAGAAAAATAGGATAATGGGCGCAATGGAAATCACCGAACCTGCGGCGATTAAGCGCCAATCAAGCGAAAAGGTGCCTGCTAGGGATGCAACGCCGAGGGGCAGCGTGTAATATTCTGGGCGATCGAGGACGATCAGGGGCCACAAAAAATCGCTCCAAGAACCAATGAAAACAAAAATTGCCAGGGTGACCAAGGCGGGACGAATGGACGGCAGCATCACATACCACCAGATGCCAAGCTCGGTGCAGCCATCAATCCGCGCCGCTTCTTCCAGTTCTTTGGGCACCCCTTGAAACGCTTGCCGTAATAGGAAAATGCCAAAGGCAGAGGCGATCGCCGGAAAAATAATTCCTAAATAGCTATTCCGTAAGCCCAACTGCACCGCCAGCACATACAGCGGAATCATCACAATCTGAAACGGGATCATAATCGTTGCCACGATCGCGGTGAAAATCGTCTCTCGTCCGCGAAACTGAAGCCTCGCCAATGGATACGCCGCCAAGGAACAAAACAGCAAATTCAGCGCCACGGTTAGCACCGAAACAATCACGCTATTGGTGATGTAGCGCCCAAACGGATGGGATTTCCAAACCGTGACAAAGTTTTGCAATGTCGGCTGGCTAGGAATTAAGCGCGGCGGAAACTGAAAAATATCCTCCGTCGGCGACTTCAGCGACGTGCTGACCAGCCAAACTAAGGGAATCAACATCGCGATCGCGATCGTTCCCAACAGGGCATATATCCCCAAAGTTTTCCAAATTTCAAAGCGTTGTTTCATCCTTATCATGTCCATTGGGCTTGCGTCCCTGGCTAAAAACGCCTTGAAAAGCGGTTTGTTCCGCAATAGTTTTACCTTCATTGAGCAAATAATCAAAAAATGTTTGAGCGATCAAAGACAATTGCTTACCAGCAGGATAAATCACATACCAGTACCCTTGAATTGGAAAGTTTTCCACATCCAAAATGGTGAGTTGGCTATTGGTGCCTTCTAAGGCAAGCGTATGGAGAGAAAGCACAGAAACCCCCAGCCCGCCCGCGATCGCCTGTTTAATCGCTTCATTACTGCCCAAATCCAACTTCACTTTCAAGGGCAGACCACTTTCATCAAACACTCTTTGAATAGCTTTGCGCGTTCCAGAACCAGGTTCTCGCATGATGAAGGTTTCCTCTGCCAATCGTTTTAGCGGAATATCTACTTCACTCGCTAAAGGATGATTTCGCCATGCCAGCACGACTAGCGGATTCTCCAAAAACGGCTGAACGGTAACATCCAACTCCTCTGGTAGCTGGCTAAGAATGTATAAGTCGTGGCGATTATTTGCCAAACTGTCAATCACATATTCATGGTTCGTCACCATCAGCGAAACATCGATTCCTGGATAACGTTGACAAAAGGGTCCCAACAGTCGAGGAATCACATACTTCGCAGTAGTCACCACGGCTAGTTTCAGTGCCCCTTGCTTTAGCCCTTTAATGTCCGAGATCGCAGTCTCAAACTGGGACAATCGCTCAAAAATCTCACGGCAAGTTGTATGAAGTTCTTTACCCGCATCCGTCAAATATAGCCGTTTGCCCACTTGCTCAAATAAGGGAAGTCCAACGGCTTTAGAAAGTTGCTTCACCTGCATTGAAACAGTCGGCTGAGTTAAAAATAGTTCCTCAGCAGCGCGCGTAAAACTATTATGGCGAGCGACGGCTTCAAAAACCTTAAGCTGATGGAGGGTAGCTTGCCTCAAAAGTTGATCTCCCAAACACTGTAAGAATCATAGATTAGATTCAATTATTTTAATCGGAAACAATGATTTTTGTTTATGGACTCGCACGTTATCATAATTTTCAAGAGTCTATGCTCCCTTCCAAAACAGCGTTGCACAGGTAGGTAGGCAGCAAAGTTCCTACGAACGCAAGCGGTTTTCTTTTAGAAAAACTAAACAATGCTAATTTCTACTGTGTGCAACGCCTATTTAAACTGTTTAGGGCTACTGACAATACCATTCAATCAGGTGTTTTTGTTATCGAATATTAAACCAGAAACTTACTGCCTCCCAGAATTTTTTTGGTTGCGATCGCACAATGATATCTTTTAATCTAAACAATGAGAATACGCTAATTAAAATCTCCCTTTTTCCTATCACCTATTACCTACTACACCCATGCCCGATATTGTTGATATTGCAGTAGGTGCTGGCTCATTTAGCACACTAGTGGCTGCTGTCCAAGCAGCCGATTTAGTTGAAACGCTCAAAAGCCCAGGACCGTTTACAGTGTTTGCCCCCAACGATGACGCATTTGCTAAACTTCCACCCGGAACCATTCAAACATTGGTTCAAAATATCCCTCAGCTTGCACGTATTCTTACATTTCATGTTGTTTCGGGAAAATTAACAAAAGCTGACTTAGCTCAATTGGGAACCGTAACTTCAGTTGAAGGATCTGCCATTCCGATTGATTGTTCAGACACTTTTGAAGTTAAAAATGCAACTGTTTTAGCAGCAGACATAGAAGCAGATAATGGCATCATTCATGTCATTGATACCGTTATGTTAATGGGATAGCTATCCACTTTAGCAAGCAGAAGGGCTATCTTAACCCATCAAAAAATCAAGTTTGAAAGTAGACTTTTTAGCCTAGCTGCTTGAGTTTTTGTGCCAAATTTGAGATCCTGCATTAGCCTGGTAAGGCAGATTTTTGATCTTCCTGATTTGTGCCATGGCTTCTAGCGGTTCTAACACTGTGCATGTGACAACGCAGTCCTCATCTGAACAACGATCCTTAGCGCGGATGTTTGGTCAGCGATCGCGCCTTATTTTTTGTCGTACTGTTATCACTGGCATCACGGCAGGATTAGTCAGTGCTGCATTGCCATTGCAGCCTGCCGAAGCCGCAAATACGCCCTACTGCCAACAAACGGCTGCCGCGATCGCCCAAAAGGAAAAACTGCGCGTTGAAGCAGTGAAAGGTAACGCAGATGCACAGAAAAAATATAAGGCAATACTGGTGCAACAGGGCGATCGCCTACGGGCTTGCCGCACCCAAACGTGGCCCCAAAATCAAGCCATCTGGATTCGGCTCTATGCCTGTGATACTAAACCCGGTGTTCTAGAGGCAGTGTTAGATCGCATCGTGGATCGCGGCTATAACCAGGTCTACGTTGAGGCATTCTACACGGGTCGGGCGCTGCTGCCTGTTAACCAAAACGCCACTCCCTGGCTGTCTACTCTGGCAGGTTCGGGTGCCGATAATGTAGATTTGCTGGCACAAGCCATTCAAAAAGGACGGGCGCGTGGATTGAAAGTGTATGCCTGGATGTTTGGCATGAATTTTGGCGCAAACTATGTCCGTCGTTTCGATCGCCAGCAAACCTTAGCGAAAAACGGGTTAGGTCAAACGAGCTTAACTGCGAATGTGTTGCCGGGACTCAGCACCGAGCTAGGAAAACTGAATCCCGATGAAGTCTTTGTCGATCCCTACAGCCCGCAAGCCCGACAAGATTATTCATCGCTGATTTCGGCGATCGCCCAGCGCAAACCCGACGGCATCCTGTTTGACTACATTCGGTATCCCCGTGGCAGCGGCGGTGCTTCAGTCGCTAGCAAAGTTCAAGACCTCTGGGTGTATGGCGACGCATCCCAACAAACCCTTTTGCAGCGCGCTCAGAATGCTAGCGGCGTGGAACTGCTCCGGCGTTTTTTGCAATATGGCTTTCTCAAAGCGGATGATTTGAAAGAAACCAATAGCGTTAAGAATCTGACAACCGCCCCACTGCCAGAACAGCGCCCCGTTTGGCAAGGAATTGACACCTCGCGGATTCCTGCCAACCTGCCCACCGCAAAGCAAGCCACGCTGTTTCAAGCAGAGCTTTGGCGATTAGCCGTTGCCCATGCGGGTCAAGGAGTGATTGATTTTGTCAACGAAGCCACTGGCAATGTGCAAAATCGAGGGATGTCAACTGGAGTGGTGTTTTTTCCCGATGGCAACCTGACGATTGGACAGGGCTATGATTCCCGACTGCAACTGTGGGATCGTTTTCCAACTACGGCAGAGTGGCACCCCATGGCGTATGGGGTCTGCGGCAATACTAGTTGCGTGATGCAGCAAATTCAGCGAGTGTTAAGCCGTGCCCCAGTGGGTGTGCAAGTGAAACCCGTATTAGCTGGAGTTTGGCAAAAATCGGTAGGTAATCGTCCGCCGTTGGAAGCCCAAATGCAGGTGCTTTATCGGATGGCACCGCAACTTAAATCGGTGAGCCACTTCGCCTACTCCTGGCAAGAACCCGGCTCAGATCGCGATCGCAAAGCCTGCACCGTTCGTCCTTAGATCGTGCGGCATTGATATTCAAGATCTATAGCTTTACTAGTCTTGCTTGGGCATCAGCCAATCGGTTGTTTCCAGCACTAGCTTTACTTCCGCCGTGCCCGTGTTCACATACTCAATTACCTTAAAGGTGCAGTCATATTCCCAGCCGGTGGCATCGGTGATAACTTTGGCGATCGCCTGCTCCAATGCTTTAGTGTTCACCTCTTTCAGCTTGTTTTCTAGTTCCATAATTCCCTTTTGCGTGAGCCGCCAATCTTCTATCGCCTGCATTGTAGGCTGTTTTGACCTGCTATTTCTGATAGGCTGCGGGTTAGATTACCGTCTCAACCTTTATCGTGCTGATTCTCGGCAAGCCTGCTCTTCTTGAAACGTTGTCACTGGTTGCTACCTATACCGCTGCATTCTTCTTTGCGAAAGCATCCACTTGAATTCACCTGATTAGGTTGGTTGTTCCACAATACCTCCATTACCGCGATCGCCTTTCTTGCGTAATGCGATCGCTGATGTCACAAATGGGTACTTGGTCATAGCCAGGTTAGTAGAACGCTGAAATATATCAATATGACCCTGCCACTTTGGAGTTTTAATTCCCCTATTCACGCCTTTGCCATTTGATTTCGCAGGTTTCGCAGCATTGTGCTGGTTCCCTGCTGAAATGCCTGCTGCACCAATTGAGGGATTATTTCGGCGATCGCTACATCGGGGAAGGTGGGGCTAACGATAGATTCCTGATACTGATCGTTTTGCAACAGGTGAATCTTCAGTTTGCCGTTGTCGTAAATCCATACTTCCGGCACTTGCAGCACGGCATAGGCTTCTAGGGTTGTTTTAGAGGTGACATCGGTTTCAATCGCTAAATCTGGCGGCGGGTCTTGAGCCATATCCATCCGCAGGAAATCGCGCACCCGTTCCGCATTTTGAATGTAAAAGCAAGTATCCGGCTCTAATCCTGCTCGCTTCAATTTCTTAAATGTGGTGGAGCCAAAATCTTCCCACTCCCGCCCCTGCGAATCTAACAGCAGTTTAATAATGTCGGAAATAATCCGATGAGGGCGCTCATGAGCGGGTAAAGGCGACATCAGTTCTAACGTTCCATTGCAATAGTTGATTCGGGGAATGCGGCGTTCTTCCCCCAATTCTGCCAGCAAGTCTTCGTACTGTTCCCAAGTCACATTCGGAATGAGCAGGTGACTGCCAGGAGAGAGCGCAATCGTTTTAATCGGTGTTGTGACCGTCATAGAGTCTCTTCAATTAAGAGCTATTGCTGGGAATGTGCCTAGTTCACGCAGTCGGCGATCGCCTGAATCCCACAAACTGATGATTTCCACCCATTCTACAGCGATCGCATTACGCTAGGAGTTGCGATCGCTGACAGCTATACACATCTGAAATCTGAAAATAGTCGGAAAGATTCTAACTATCTACCCAAAATGGCGTGTTACACGGAAAAAGTCCTGATAATCCCTAGCTCTTGAAAATATATAGAAAAAATCCTGACAATCTCCGATCTGATGGTTATTATGCGGAAACAGTCCGATGAATTAATTGTTCAATCACAAATTAGTTATTTTCCACTAAGCATCACAAAGATGAAAAAACTTGTTGCTTGTATTGCCTGTCTCACAATTGCCCTAAGCTTGAATCCTAGTATTGCGAATGCTCAGCGGGGTAATCGTTCACTTTGGAACGCCTTTGTAAAAGAAGCTTCAAGGCAGTTTGGACCACAAATTACACGGACAATTTTAGATTCATTGTTTGGTTCAAGTGCCAAGGCAGAAGTTGCTCGGAAATCACAAAGACCAATTATCTGTGCTGTTACCGATCCAACTGGCACACCTCTCAACGTTAGAGCAACACCTAATGATCCGGCGGTTCTGGCAAAATTGCCTAATGGAGGGAGAGTAACTCCTTATAGGATTGGATATGATGAGAAAAATCGTTATTGGGTTCTTGTAGGAGATTCTAAACGCCCTTGGGGTTGGGTTTTTAGAAATTATGTATCATGCTCCTTGGATTCTTGACTTTAGCAGATAGTTGGTAAAGTGAGCGGCTAATGCATTCCTTGAAGCGAGTCTAGGATGCGATAGCAATAGATACAATAAACGATGCAGTTGAAACAAGGTCAAGCTAATGACAGTTCGACAACCCCGCTACAGCAAAGAAGAGTTTGCCCATCGAGGTGGTGAGATTTATGAGTTGCGGGTGCGATCGCGTCCAGACTTGCAGACTCTAGCGGATAAGCGCTTCAGCCGTTCCCAAGGCACTGGCACTGTTGTCTAGGACTAGTTGTGTCAGTTTTTGGGGTACTGTGTTGGCTCAGTTAGAATCGTGGTAAAAACTCACTTGCGGCAATCCTAACTATGCTCAGTACAACACTTACCAATACCGGACAAATTACCCTACCTGAAGAAATTCGGCAGCATCTCAAGCTAGTGAGCGGCAGCCGAGTCGAGTTTGTGATCGATGAAGACGGTCAAGTCAAAATTTTCCCCCTTAACGTTGCCGTAGAAACCTTATCTGGCATCCTCTATCGACCCGACATTCAACGAATTTCCCTTGAGGATATGGAAACTGCCATTTCCGAGGGCGCGAATGATTGGACTTGATACCAACATCCTCGTTCGATACCTTACTAGAGATGATGAGCAACAATGGCAACAAGCTGTCAGCGTTATTCAACAGAATCAGCCTTGCTTTATCACCAATATCGTTCTGTGTGAGCTGGTTTGGGTACTCAGAGGGACAAACTATGGCTTTCGCAAAAACGAGATCATCAATGTGCTAGAGGCTATGTTGCATAGTGCAGCCTTTGAATTTGAAAACCGATCGACGGCTGACCAAGCCTTACAGCAATATAAGCAGGGCAAAGCTGATTTTTCTGACTATTTGATTGGGGCGATATCTCGACAGGCGGGTTGCACAGAAACCGTAAGCTTCGATGGCAAATTGAAGAGTGAACGGGGATTTCAGTGCCTGAAGTAGCAGAGCCAGCTAACACTGGGTGGAAGCGGGCGAGCGAAAACTACTGGTGTGGTTCTCAAGGCTGTCTGCCGCCGTTGCACTTCACCGTTGAATCTTCTTCCAGTCCAGTTTAGGGTTAGATTCAGATGGTTATAAGCGGCAGAGTGTTGCTTAGCGGAGATGGGGTGAGTCGGGGCGATCGCGTACCATAAAGAAGCACAATCTCTAGCATCGCCATTGCGTCCTATGACACAAGCTTCTGACCGGGTTCGCTGGACAACCGAAGATTTAAAACTCCTGCCTGATAGCAGCAGTCGCTATGAAATTATTGACGGACATTTGCTGATGACTCGTGCGCCCCACTGGAAACACCAAAAAGCGATCGTCAAGGCTTCCAGAATTTTGGACACTTGGTCAGAGGCAAGTCAGTTAGGAGAAACCGTGGCAACACCAGGGGTAATTTTTGACGATGCGGATAACGTAATTCCTGATGTAGTCTGGATTAGCTACCAGCGATTAGCAGCAGGAGTAGATGAGGAAGGGCATTTCACCATCGCGCCCGAACTGATCGTTGAGGTGCTGTCTCCAGGAACGCAGAATGAGCGGCGTGACCGTGAAACTAAGCTGAAACTTTATGCAGAGCGTGGAGTGCAAGAGTATTGGATTCTAGATTGGCGCACTCAACAACTTGAAGTTTACTTTCGTCAAGATGCTTTTCTAAGGCTTGCTGCAACGCTGTTTTCTTCAGATGTGCTTACCTCTGCTATCCTGCCAAACTTTAGCTGCGCGGTTGCTGAATTCTTCCGTTAATCATCGGCATCTACTTCGTATTCGGCAATTTAGCTTATGAAGCGTTCAAAAAGCGCACTCCGCTTGTCCCATTAACAGATGTAGCTAGGCGAACTGTGCCGCCCTTTCAGGATTGCTAGAGTCAAGCGGTGAGCCGATTGGTTATGGTTTGAATGACCTTAAATAAAAAAACAATGCCCCAATATTTTTATCTTCATGGGTTTGCCTCCAGCCCTCAGTCGGTTAAAGCGAAAAGCTTGAGCGATCGCAGGTGGTACAAACCGTTGAGGAGATGAGTGTGGATGGAGGCAAAGTGCGACTGCGAACCCCGCAAGGAGAGCCGAGTGAATGGCGAGATTACAAAGCTGTGAATCTGCACCAATGCTGTGTGAGTGATTTTTCCAGGAGAATTCAAGCTTAACGGCAAACAAGTTGGGCAACCCATGAAGCTAGCAGGAGCGCAATGGAAAAAGGACAATGTTCCGCAGGTGCTTCTCCAGCATACTGCTTACCTCAATGGGCAATTCTCAAAATAAGTCTTGCAAGACTGGGATACTCTCGGGCGACATCATCAATTCTATGCAAATAAAACAAGGGATCTAATGAACCAGATCCCTTGTTTTACGGATATTTAGAGAGACTGGAAAATCAAAATTCCATTTCCGCCTCTTGCACTCGCTCCACCTGCTTCTTCTTCAAGACCAGCATGATTTGAGCTAAGGTGACGATCGCAAAGAATGCTAGCAATCCAAGAATACGATTTGGATCTTGCAGGACGATCTCAGCATCCACTTGACCAAAGCCGCCCACATTAGGATTGCTAGTCAACGCATCCCCAGCAGCGACTTCTTGTCCTTCAGCTACTAGCAACTCAGGACCCGCCGGAATCGTATCCACTGCGGACTTGCCATCGCTTGACTCAATGGTTACGGCATAGCCGCCATCGTCTGCTTTAGCAACTTGAGTCACTTTACCTGCCAAGGAGGCGTTATAAACTGTGTTGTTGCTCTTGTCACCCGTAGGATAAATTTGTCCACGACCGCGATTGCCACCCACATGAACAGAATATTTCCCAAAATGAATGGATTTATCCTGATTGGGATTGGGCGACAGGATAGGAAACACAATTTCCTGATACTGCTCACCGGGCAACGGACCCACCACAATCATATTTTGTTGGGTGTCGCTGTAAGGCTGGAAGTAAACATCCTGCACTTCTTCTTTAATATCTTCAGGAATGCGGTCTTCAGGCGCCAAGGTGAACCCTTCCGGCAACATCAGCACTGCACCGACGTTGAGCGGACCTTTTTCTCCACCAGCAACCACTTGTTGAACGGTGGTGTCGTAAGGAATTTTGACGATCGCCTTAAACACCGTGTCAGGTTTGACAGATTGAGGCACCTCGACTTCGGTGGGCTTTTGGGCTAAATGACAGTTAGCACAGACAATGCGTCCGGTTGCTTCCCGTGGGTTTTCGTAGGCTTGTTGAGCAAAAATTGGATATGCAGCGGCTGTTTGGGGAAGAGCCAAGCTGCCTGCCAAAAAGATCATAATCGCAGCGATCGCCCCTAGGGAAGATCGTCTTAGCAAATTAGCTCCGAGCAGACGGGTGTTAGTAAAAAAACAATTTCTCATATTTATCAGCGTTAGCAGGGGAATCGGCAGAATGGCAGCTTCACCAAAAGGTTTAGCAGAATTGGTTGAGCGGGATTGTCTTAAAAAGCAACGGTAACGGCTTAACGTTGTGGCTCAGAATCGTGAAAGCCATCACTCGTTTTAAGCCCACCAAGGAGCTTCATCGGTTCGGAAATCGGTCTCAGTCCAAGGAGTAAACGCGATCTTATCCTCTTCAACAGCCGCATGAACGAGTGCCAGAGAGAGCGGTGCCGGACCGCGGACGACCTTTCCTTCACTGTTGTATTGAGACCCATGGCAAGGGCACATGAATTTGTTCTCATTCGGGTTCCAAGGAACAACGCAACCCAAGTGAGTACAAATAGCATTCAAACCAAAGTTCGCGATCGATTTATCTTCCTGCACAATCATATAGGTTGGATCACCCTTAAGCCCCTGAGCCAAAACGTGATCGCCGGGATTGTGGGTTGATAGAAAATCGGATACAACCACTTCATTGCCTAGGGCATCTTTAGCCGTAACACCACCACCCCCGCCACCGCTGGACGGAGGAATGAAATAATTGATAACGGGGTAAAGCATTCCGGCTACTGCCCCACCACCTGCGCCCACTAGCAACAGGTTCATAAATTGACGACGACCCAAATCGGGCACGTCTGAAGATCCAGATAGTTGAGTCATGACGAATACTAAGCGATATTTAGGATCGGTCTTTCAAGGAATTCACAGAGGTTCTACGTAATTATTACATTCTGTTAGCATCCTTAAAAACTGAGAAGTGAATTCAAAATAATACGAAATGTTAAGCTGACTCGATTTGAATGAGGATGAAGTGCAGAGTGCGGAGTACAGAGAGGGAATGATTGGTTCGTGCCTCCGTCCTAGCTGTGGGATACTAAAGCTCTTATGATTGGACAGGATCTTCAGCAGCTTTTACTAATGAAGTGGGGGCGATCGTACGATATCCAGCTACGGCGTACCCAGGGGAAAATTTTCGCTTTAGTCATGTGGAAGTATTTGGAGCAAGCTTCCTTTCCCATGACGGAGGCGGAGTATTTGGAGCATCTCAACGCAGTTGTTAGCTATATCCAGGAATGGGATGCATGGGCGCAGGTGCAGATGTTTGTTTCGCGGACTCGTGAACGTCCGCGCCAAGGAAAGGCGGTCAGCATTCCCTTAGATCTGGGAGAGCGAGCCTCGGAGTGGATTTTGGATGAATAGGACGATTGACTGATGAATACTAACTCGATGCAAAAAGACTCTGCTCAAATTCAGGCGATCGCGCCAAAACTACAGCAGGTTATCGGAGCCGCTTACGTGCATCCATGGAGCCAGATCGAGCAGCCTTGGCAAAATCGGATTTCCCAAGCGATCGCTCCTACATCTGAAGTTGCCTGCCTCGCCTTCCCCCAAACCGCCACCGAACTCGCCGATATTGTCACCTGCGCTCACCAAAACCACTGGGGCATGATTCCCGCTGGTTCCGGTAGCAAACTTCACTGGGGCGGCTTAATCCAGCCCTCATCTCTCGCCCCTCACCTCTCGCCTTTTATCACACTCAGCACCCAGCGACTCAATCAACTCATTGATCATGCCGCCGGAGATTTAACGGTGACCGTGGAAGCCGGAATGCGCTTTGCAGAATTGCAGACCCTTTTAGCCAAAGCGAATCAGTTTTTGGCGATCGACCCTAGCTATCCCCAAGAGGCAACCATTGGCGGGATGGTGGCAACAGCAGACACAGGTTCTTTTCGCCAGCGCTATCAAGGTGTTCGCGATATGCTGCTCGGAATTTCCTTTGTCCGGGCAGATGGGAAAATGGCGAAAGCGGGCGGCAGGGTGGTGAAAAATGTGGCGGGCTATGACCTAATGAAGCTATTCACTGGCTCCTACGGCACTTTGGGCGTGATCACTCAGGTGACTTTGCGAGTGTATCCGCTGCCAGAAGCTTCTCATACGCTGATTCTCAGTGGCGATGATGGCGCGATCGCCGAAGCCACAAGCCTATTACTTAAGTCTGCCCTCACCCCCATCCATGCTGATGTTGTTTCGGGCACTGTGATGGCAGCGTTGGGATTAAAGTCGGCAATGGGTTTAGCAGTGCGGTTTCAAAGCATCTTGCCCAGTGTGAAAGAGCAAATGAGTCGCTTAGCTGAGGTAGGGCGATCGCTCAGCCTATCGTATGCCTCCTATCTAGATGACGAAGATGTCATGCTATGGGAACGATTGCAAACGCGAATGACTGTGGCTCCCCAATCCAATCAAATTGCCTGCAAAATAGGAATACAGCCCTCCAAAGCGATCGCCCTTTTACAGGAACTTCATCAGCTTTCGTTCCCATTCTGGTCTGCCCAAATTCATAGCGCTAGTGGCTTAGGACGATTTATCTGCGCTAGTGACTTCCCGTCCAATCACTTGCTCAAACTGCGCGATAGTTGCCAAACACACGGCGGCTTTCTATCGATATTGCAAGCGCCCACTGCCCTAAAACAGCACATTGAAGTCTGGGGCTACTCCGGAAATGCCTTAAACGTCATGCGATCGCTCAAACACCAGTTTGATCCAAACAATTTGCTGAGTCCCGGTCGATTTGTCGGAGGAATTTAGCAGGAGTTAGGGGCGAAGTGAATGACGAATGCAGAATGGCGAAGGGGGACGGTAAAACGCAAAATTTCCACTCCCTAAACTCAAAATTCAAAACTCAAAACTTAGAACTTTTCCCCAAAAGAGCCGTATGACCACCGATTCCCCATCCGCCGAACTTCAAACTCCGAACTCCGAACTTCTTCTTAGCTTCGACTTCCGCAACCCTCCCGATCCCAAGCTAATTGATAGCTGCGTTCACTGTGGATTTTGCCTATCCACTTGCCCCAGCTATCGAGTAATTGGCAAGGAAACTGATTCGCCACGCGGACGCATTTATTTGATGGATGGGGTGAATGAAGGAACCATTCCGCTGTCGTCTGCCACCGTGGAGCATTTTGATTCCTGTTTGGGTTGTCTTGCCTGCGTCACCACCTGCCCGTCGGGAGTGCAATACGACAAGCTAATTGAAGCAACCCGGATGCAGGTCGAACGCAATCATGGGCGATCGCTGCCCGAAAAACTGCTGCGTCAACTGATCTTCTCGGTGTTTCCCTACCCCAATCGGCTACGACTGCTGCTGCGACCGTTGGGGCTGTATCAAAAAACGGGCTTACAAAAACTGGTGCGATCGCTGGGCGTGATTCAACAAATTTCACCCCAGCTAGCCGCAATGGAAGCCATGCTGCCCCCCATTTCCGCCAGCGCCTTTCAAGATCCTATTCCCGCTGTCATTCCCGCTCAAGGCAAGCAGCGTTACCGGGTGGGAATGCTGCTAGGCTGTGTGCAACGGCTCTTCAACCCGGATGTCAACACTGCCACGGTAAACGTTTTAACCGCCAATGGCTGCGAAGTCGTCGTGCCCAAGCTGCAAGGCTGCTGTGGTGCCCTAACCCACCATCAGGGACAGGAAGAGCAAACTAAAACCTTAGCGCGTCAACTAATCGACAGCTTTGCCGCTGCCAACGTCGAGTTTATCTTAGTCAACGCCTCTGGCTGCGGACATACGCTGAAGGAATACGGGCACATCCTGGCAAATGATCCGATTTACGCGAACCGAGCCAAAGAGTTTGCTGGCAAAGTGCGCGACGTGCAGGAGTTTTTGGCAGACGTGGGGCTAACGGCAAAACTCTCGCCCCTGCAAGATCAGCCGCTAACGATGGTTTATCAAGATGCTTGTCATATGCTGCATGGGCAAAAAATTAGCGTCCAACCGCGCACGTTGCTAAAGCAGATTCCGGGTGTGCAACTGCGTGAACCTGTGGATGCGGCGTTGTGCTGTGGCAGTGCCGGAGTTTACAACATCTTGCAGCCAGAAGTCGCCGCAGAATTGGGACGACAAAAAGTCCAAAATCTCACGAATACGGGTGCATCCCTGATTGCATCAGCCAACATCGGCTGCTTCGTGCAAATTAGTAAACATTTGGAACTGCAAGATAAAACCGTTCCCGTGCTTCACCCAATGCAACTCCTCGACTACTCCATTCGCGGCGTTAAACTTAGCGATTAAAATAGACAATATCCAGGTTGGCGATTTAGAACCTCCCGAAACGGGAATGAACCATTCTCAGGCAATGAACCGTCAGCACCCATAGGCAGAGGTAATCGTTGAAGATATTGAATCGTGGCTATTCTACTCTTCATCCAACAAACTCAAGTCGGCAAAAATTTCGGCGAGAGGAACGGTGAAGCCAGGAATGATGGTTTCACCACACTAGAAAAGTGTCCATGCTCCATGCCTGAGTTGCCCACGATGAACAATTGTTCATTTACCAATTCGTAGCGATCGCCATCCGGCAACGCCATGAACTCCTCATCCGTCCAATTGCGTTTCTCTGAAATGGTTTTATCTGAAGCGATCGCCATACTCTAGCTCCCTATTCCCTATCATCCACTCGCCACTCGCCACTCGTCATTCCCTACGCCTTATTTGCCCATTCTCGCGCCCAATCGAGGGTTTCGTGGACTTGCTCCAAGGTTTTTGCTTCGGAATACAGCCGCAAAACGGGTTCTGTACCGCTGAAGCGAATCAGTAGCCAGCGTCCATCTTCCAGGCGAAATTTGTAGCCATCGATCGCCAAGACATCCACCACTTTTTGTCCGGCGATTTCAGTCAGCGGTTGGCTTTCTAATTGATTCAACAATCGCGCCCGTGCTTCCATGCCAGACAACGGTAAATCAATGCGATCGTAGTTGGAAAAGAAATCAGCGCGGGTTTGCAAGTCATGATAAATGTCGCTGAGGTCGGCGTTGAACTTGACGATCGCTTCTAGGACATACAGCGCTGACAGTAGGGCATCTCGTTCAGGAATGTGATTGCCATAGCCAATGCCGCCAGACTCTTCGCCACCGATTAGCACCGAGGTTTCTAACATGCGATCGGCAATATATTTGTAGCCAATCGGCGTTTCATAAACGGACAAGTTATGCAGTGCTGCCACTTTGGGCATTAGGTCTGAGCCGCTGATGGTTTTGATAAATTCACCCGTGAAGCCGCGATGGATCACGAGATGCTCTAGCAAAATGGGGATGAGAATTTGAGAACTGAGGAAATTTCCTTGTCCATCGACTGCCGCAATCCGATCGCTGTCGCCATCAAACACCACCGCCACTGCTAACCCGGTCGGGTGCTGTTGTCGATAGCTGTGAACCTGATGAAATAGCTCAGACATATATTTTGGCAAGGGTTCCGGTGCGCCACCGCCAAACAATGGATCGCGATCGCTGTTCACTTCATGAATGGCAGTGCCCAACAGTTGCTCCAAGCCACCCGCTGCGGCACCGTGCATCACATCGGCAAACACCGTCAGTTCACCCGTTTCAATCGCTGACCGAATCATGGCAATATCCACCTTCGTCCGCAACCCCTCGCAGTAGCTTGTCCAGGGATTGAAGAGAGTAAGGCTGCCGGGAGTAGGGGCAGGGGTAAAGCCTTGGGGCAAGCGGGCTTCAATTTGTTGGGTAATTGCGGGGGCAACCGATCCGCCAAACGCTCCTTTCACTTTCAAGCCGGAATATTTGCCAGGATTGTGGCTGGCGGTGATTACCAAGGCTCCAAGGGCGTTCTGTTGTTTGGCTGCCCAGCTAAAGGCGGGTGTGGGTGCGTAGCCATCAGACAACAGCACGTCAAAGCCAACCTGCTGAACTGATTCTGCCACTGCTGCCGCAAATTCTTCTGACAAAAAGCGGCGATCGTAACCCACAATAATCGTGCGGCTGTTGTTGGTTTCACTGCTGTAGTTTTCGGCTAGGACTTGTGCCGCGATCGCTGCCACATATCGCACCCGTTCAAACGTAAACTCTGCCGCAATCACACCCCGCCAACCATCTGTTCCAAACTTGATGCCGTCAATTAATGCCGCAGCCGGAGTGGATTGAGTCATAAACCAAGTTGCCTCACGTTTTTGAATAGGATTCCCCTCACGAGTGTATTCGCAACCGAAGGCGATCATCTACCTCTAAATCATGACCTCATCAAATCCTTACCAGCTATCGCCCGCCCCACCGCCATCGCTGCTGCCCCCGCCAAAATCGCTGCTGGAGCTTGAGGAACTAGAGGAACTGTCACTTGAGTTGGATGAACTATTGCTGCTAGGAGTATCGCTGGTAAAACTAGAACTAGAGGAACTGTCAGCCGAATCCCATGACTTGCTGGAACGGTGATCAGTCTTTTTAGGGCTGCTTCTCACACCGATCAAATTTCTCAGCCCTTTTATAGTTGCAGAAACAACGGAATAGATCGTGAAGAAAGAAGTAGTCACAAGTCCTCCCACTAAAATCCACAGGAGGATTCTAAATGCGGCATCCGATAGGGCTGACGGTTGGGACAATTCGACGGGCGATTCTGATAATGCTTGGGAGATCGCTCTCGTTCCTGCCAAAGTCCCTTCGTTAAAGTTGCCCTGTTTATATTGAGGGCTGACTGATTGAGTCAATATTATTTCTACTTTAGAACTGGGCAGTAGCGCTGTTAATCCAGTGCCAGTCTCAATTTCGGTGCGGCGATCGCCCTTGGAGATCAAAAACAGCACCCCGTTGTTTTTACCCTGCTTGCCAATTTTCCAAGTATTAAATAGTTGCGTGGCAAAGGCTTTTGAAGAGGCAGAAGGCTTAGTCGTTGGCACAGTGACCACAGCAATCTCGCTGCCGTTTTTTGCTTCCAGTTCTGTGGCAATGCGATTGATCTCTACTTCTGTTTGGGGTGTGAGCAACTCTGCCGTATCCGCCACCCAACTGTTCATCCGCCGAGGATTGGGCACCTCTTGAACCGTAACCGCAAGGGCGATCGCGGATTGACTGAGAACCATAAAACTCATCCATCCAATCGCTGTTGTTGGTTTAAGCATTTGCGGTTGCGCTCTCAGGTATAAAGCTACTAGTGCCTTCACGCAATCTATCCCATTTTACGGATGGGAAATTGCTCGATTGACTCGCTCCGGAATAGGTTCCACTTCACCGGCTTTTTTGAAGGTGATTAGGCGTTCATAGCGAGTGTTGCCATCGTCATCTTTGCCGACACTGCGGCTAAACCAGATGGCTTCCCCAAATTTGTTCGTGGGCGATCGCCGGGTAAACTGCTGCCCACTCCATTCCACGATCGCCGCTCCCGATGGGTCAGACTGCACCACGATCGCCCCGATTTTTGACCAATCAAAGCCACGAAACTCGTCCAGCGTTTTTTGATAGTTGGGCGCTTGCTGATTAGTCGGGGCTAACCGTTCCAACGATGTAGCAATGCGCTCCAACGCGGTAGTTTGGCGCTGCTGAATCTCTAGCCATTGCTGCCACTGTTCTTGATTCATATCTAGTCGATTGAATGGATAATTCCATTTTCGCGCCTATGGAAGGTGTTTAGTAGGATTGGAAAGGTCTATTGGGCGAAAAAATCATGGCGTGGATTGAATTGAGCTTAAATATGACTTCCGAAGCGGTGGATTGGGTCTGCACACTGTTGTCCGACACTCCGACGGTAGAAGATTTGCATATTGCACCCTATCAGATAGCGCAAAAAGAGCCATTGGATCAAGAAGCAGCGTGGGCATTTACGCTCTGTTTCTACTTGCCTTACGATCGCCAATCTCGATCTCGAGTGGATGCGATCGCCCAACTCCTCTCACCGCTGTATCGCACAGGTTTAACCACAGAATTAGAAACCTCTGTAGTGGAAACCAAATCGCCAGCATCCCAAAATTCCCCAATCCATCGCATCGGACGACGATTTGTGGTGTTGACAACTGATGCCGTTTATCAACCCAGCCCGGATGAAATTCTGCTGCGACTAGAGCCAAGTCTTTCCTTTGGCAGCGGCTTACATCCCGCGACGATGCTAAGTTTGCGCTTGCTAGAACGATACGTGACTCCTGACATGAAAGCGCTGGATCTGGGATGTGGATCAGGCATTTTGAGCGTGGCGATCGCGAAACTAGGGGCGCAGGTGTTGGCGCTGGATAATGACGCGATCGCGGTGCAGGCAACCCAGGCAACCATTCAAAACAATCAAGTGGAAGCTCAAGTTACGTTACAGTGCGGCAGTTTGGGCGACGGCAGCAAGTTAGGACACTGGATGAGCGGCACTCTCACCCAAGAGGTTTCCACCATTCAAGTCTCTGACCTCGATCTAATCGCGGCAAATATTCTGGGACGCATCCACATCAAACTTGCCGCCGATTATCGCAATGCCCTGCGCCCCAATGGACTACTAATCACAGCGGGCTTCACCACCGATCAAGAAGCTGAAGTCGTGGAAGCACTGCAAACCGTGGGATTTGAGGCACTGGAGTATGAGCGATCAGGAGATTGGGTCGCGATCGCTCACCGACTTCTACCCAAGTCTGGCTTGTAGAGCAATGACGTTTAGCTGAACCTCAATCGCAGACTTTGAGGCGGTTTCCTTGAGCAGGCGCAGAGCCAAATTTGTGTAACCCGATTGCATCAACCGCTCCTCAAAATCGATCGCAGGACTGTTTCAAGGGTTTGGTTTCAGGAGAGCCTGAGCAAACTTAACGAAAAGCCCTCAGATTTCAACTGGCTCAGAGTTGGTAATACTGGTCTAATTCTATGAGACAAGGGATGTGGCTGGCTTGTAGACAATTTTTCTGGGCGATGGAAAAATCTCAGTCTAAACTTTAGTAAGTGACAACATAGGCTACCCTAAAATGTATTTGTGATTCTGCCGTTACCTGATTGCAATGCTTGATTTAGACTGAACCTGACAAACCTTGGGAGAACAAAAGCATGGATGCAAACCAACTATTGGAGCGCTACGCCGCTGGCGAACGAGATTTCCATGAAGCAATCCTAAGGGATGTGAACCTAGAAGGGGCAATTCTCCCGGACATTAATCTAATCAACGCAGATTTACGCGAGGCTTATCTCAAAAATACTGACCTCAGAGGAGCAAAATTAGGATTTGCTAATTGCCGGGGCGCTAACCTAAATGAATCCAACCTAATTGGAGCCAACCTAATCAGCGTAGATTTGTCTTGGGCAAGCTTGATTTTGGCAGATTTGTCTTGGGCAAACCTGTACATGGCGATCCTCAAAGGCTCGAATCTGATTGGCACAAATTTAATCGGTTCGACGATGCAATCTGCTAACTTGACCGATAGCAAACTGATTGCAGCAGATTTGCAGGCGGCGGATTTGCAAGACGCAAATCTTAGTGGATCTAATCTGACGGGTGCAAAATTTATTCGAGCAAATCTGGAGCGGGCGAGGTTGATTGAATCGAAACTGATGGGTGCGAATTTCAAGGGGGCTAACCTTAAAGATGCAAGCTTGCGAAATTCCAATCTGCACCTGGCAAACCTCAGTCAAGCAATCCTGATTGGCACAGATTTGAGTGAAGCCATTCTGTGTGAAGCTTGGTTAGAGGGGGTTAATTTAGACCAAGCCATTTTGGAAGATACCATCACAGCTTTTGTGCGGATGTCTTAAACAATATGCCTACCCGGATGTGATGGTGGTTGCAGGTGAGTTGCAACTTCAAGAGGGGCGCACTGACACGATCGCGAAACCGGTGATGATTGCGGAGGTGCTGTCAGGTTCTACTCAAGGGTATGACCGGGGTGACAAGTTTGCTGCCTATCGCACGATTTCAACGCTGCAAGAATATCTGCTGATCGATCAACATACGCTGCACGTTGAGCAGTATGCCAGAACCGATGCGAATAAGTGGATTTTCGCCGAATACGCGATGGACTGGAGACGACATTTTCGCTGGTTTCGGTGCCCTTCAACGTTGAGCTAGCGGACATTTATGACAAGGTGAATTTTGCAACAGAAGCGTAAACTAGCCGATTAGTTCTGCCAGTTCCATCCAGCGTTCGGTTGAGTTGTCAATTTCCTGGGTGACTTCTGCTAAGCGATCGCTGAGCTTACGAACATCGACAAAGCCGCTACTTGAGCCGCCATACAATACTTTTTCGATTTCTGCTTTTTCGATTTCTAGCTGAGGAATTTTTGCCTCCAAGGTTTCATACTCGCGCTTTTCTTTGAAGGAGGGCTTTTTAGAAGAGTTTTGAGTTTTAAGTTTTGAGTTTTGAGTTGTGGATGAGGAGTTGGGCTGTTGGGGTTTGCTTTCGTTAGCGGCGTTTTGCTTTTTCGTTTTTTGAATTCCTGCCTCCGCTTGTTTTTTGTCGTCTGTTTCGTCTTTTTTGAAGTCTAAGTAAACGGAGTAGTTGCCGGGATATTGTTTTAGGGTGCCGTTGGGTTCAAAGGCGAAGATGGTTTCGACGGTGCGATCGAGGAAGTAGCGATCGTGGGAGACGACGATGACGCAACCATTAAAGTCTTCAAGATATTCTTCTAGCACTGCCAGGGTTTGCACATCCAGGTCATTGGTTGGTTCATCCAAAATTAGGACGTTGGGCGCTTCCATCAGCACTTTCAGCAAAAACAGCCGTCGTTTTTCGCCGCCGGAAAGTTTGGAGATCGGGGAATATTGTTGGTCGGGGGGGAACAAGAAGCGCTCTAGCATCTGAGAGGCGGTGATGACGCTGCCATCGGAGGTTTTAACCAGTTCGGCAACGTCTTTGAGATATTCGATTACGCGCTGGCTGTCGTTCATGCCGACATCTTCAGAGTGCTGATCGAAGTAGCCAATATGAATCGTGGTGCCAATCTCAACAGTGCCAGAATCGGGCTGGATGCGTCCGGTGATGATGTCCATCAGGGTCGATTTTCCGGCTCCGTTGCTGCCAATGATGCCGATGCGGTCTTCGGGGGTGAACAGGTGAGTGAAATCTTGGATTAAGGTGCGATCGCCGTAGGCTTTACACACATCCGTAAGTTCAATTACCTTTTTGCCAATCCGTCGCCCGACTGTGGTGATGTCTACTTTGCCATTGGTCTGCTTAAACTCTTGATCTTGCATCTCACGAATGCGATCAATGCGGGCTTTTTGCTTGGTGCTACGAGCTTTGGGTCCCCGTTTCAACCATTCCAACTCGCGCCGCAAGACTCCGGTATATTTGCGCTGGGTACTGGCGGCGGAATCTTCTTCAAGGGCTTTTTTCTCCAGGTAATAGGCGTAGTTGCCGGAATAGGAGAATAAATCGGCGCGATCGATTTCGATGATGCGATTGGTGACGCGATCCAAGAAGTAGCGATCGTGAGTGATTAGCAGCAAGGCACCGCGAAACCGATTCAGGTAGCTTTGCAGCCATTCTACGGAGAGGGCATCTAGATGGTTAGTCGGCTCATCCATCAGCAGCACATCGGGTTCAGAGAGGAGTGCAGTGGCGATCGCGATGCGTTTGCGATATCCCCCCGACAAGCCGCCGATCTTCGCCTCAAAATCGTGAATTCCTAGCTTGGTCAAAATGGCTTTGGCATTGGTTTCTAGTTCCCATGCGCCCAAGGTATCCATGCGCTCGGACACACTCGATAGCTTAGACAACAGCAGGTCAGTGTCGCCGTCGCCATGCGCCAGTTTATCCGAAATGGCTTCATACTGCTTCACTAGCGCCAGTTGTTCACCGCTGTCGGCAAAGACTTGCTCTAGCACAGTCAAGCTATCATCCAGGTCAGGTTGCTGCGGCAAATAAATAATTTTGGCGCTGGAATTGACCCACAGTTCACCGCCGTCGATCGGTTCCAATCCAGCGATCATTTTTAGCAATGTGGATTTGCCGGAACCGTTAGTGCCAATCAGCCCGACCTTATCGCCCTCATCCAGGCTGAAACTGGCATCCCGCAGAATTTCCTTAATGCCAAAGTCTTTTTTGAGCGATCGCAGCGAAAAGAGAGCCATAAATCATGCCATGTCTTGCAACCCTATTGTAACGGAATTGTTAAACATCCTGGCAGTTGCGCCCTCTGGATGAATGCGCCTTAGCGATCGTCTTCGTCGTGATCAAGATCTTCGTCCTCTGGCTTACTCATCTCATCCTTAAAGCCCCGGAGGGTTTTGCCAATAGTGCCGCCCAGTTCGGGGATCTTTTTAGGACCAAAAATCAGCACCGTGACCACACCAATAATAATGACTTCGGGCCATCCTAAACCAAACATAAACCGTCTCCAGAAAGATTCTAAGACCCTCACCCTAGCCCTCTCCAACTGGGAGAGGGAACAAAATTAGGCTTTACTCCCCTCTCCTTCTGGGAGAGGGGTTGGGGGTAAGGGCAATATATTCATACAAAACATAGGGTATAGCGTACAGGCAAATTGGGCACCGTGTCAGAAACCAGGTTAGAACTTGTGTCCAAAACACTTTATTAAAAAATCCTGATTTGATAGGCTCGATGGGCAAACTTAGCCTTCTAGCGACTTCATGGAGAACCGAGACTCTACTTATTCTGAGCTATCTCCTACTCAACAGCGGCAACGCCTTAAAGAACTGGCAATCGTTTTTTTGAAATTGGGCGCGATCGCTTTTGGGGGTCCGGCTGCTCATATCTCCATGATGGATGAGGAGATTGTGGAGCGGCGACAGTGGATTAGCCGTGAGAAACTGCTGGATTTATTGGGAATTACCAATCTGATTCCGGGTCCTAACTCGACTGAACTAGCGATTCACATTGGCTATGAGCGCGGCGGCTTGTGGGGATTGGCGATCGCCGGATGCTGCTTCATTTTGCCTGCCATGCTGATTGTATGGGGATTGGCGGCAGTCTATGTCCAAACTCAGGCAATTCCGCAGGTGGGCTGGTTGCTCTATGGCATTAAGGCGGTGATTGTGGCGATCGTAGTACAGGCACTATGGAAGTTGGGACAGAAGGCGCTGAAGGATACGCCGACAATCGTTGCCGCGATCGCTGTTACGATTGCCTCTTTCTTAGGAATCAACGAAATTTTGCTGTTGCTGCTGGGTGGGATTGCCGTGATGCTGTTTAAGAACTGGAAGCGTCGCCGCAACCTGGGGAATATGGGGGCGTGGATGGTGCCGATGAGCGCGATCGCTCAGGTGACTACTGTTCCGTCCGCTACGCCAGCCCCAACTGGATTAAGCATCTTTTTGTTCTTTCTCAAAATTGGCTGTGTGCTTTATGGCAGTGGCTATGTGCTGCTGGCATTTCTGCAAACTGGGTTAGTGGATCAGCGGCAGTGGTTGACTTCTCAACAATTGCTCGATGCGATCGCCATTGGGCAATTCACGCCGGGTCCAGTGTTCACTACGGCAACTTTCATTGGTTATTTGCTTGGCGGAAATAGCGGCGCGATCGCGGCAACAGTCGGAATTTTTCTACCTGCCTTTGTGTTAGTGGTGCTGGTCAATCCTTGGGTGCCAAAACTGCGCCAATCTTCCTGGGCAAGCGGTTTTTTGGATGGAGTGAATGCTGCATCCATGGGGCTGATGGCAAGCGTTACCTATGTGCTGGCGCGCACTGCTTTAGTAGATTGGGTGACGATTGCCGTTGCGATTCTTAGCGCGATCGCAGTCTTTCGCTTCAAAATTAATTCCGCTTGGCTAGTGTTTGTAGGCGGAATGATTGGCTTTTTGGCGAAACAACTGCTGCCTGTTTAAGGAAGTTTCGGGTTTAAGAGGGCGGGTTTCAGGTTTAAGAGGCGGTTTCAAATTGACTCTCACAAAACTTTTTTATCCAATCACAGTTGCTGAAAAATTTGCTCCCTGCCTAATTTACCTGATATACTCAATAAGCGAATCTGGGCGGGTGGCGGAATTGGTAGACGCACCGCACTCAAAATGCGGCGAAGAAATTCGTGCGAGTTCGAGTCTCGCTCTGCCCATATCTCAATCTAATCAAGCAGGCATCAGAATGAATGATGGCTGCTTTTTTAATGGAACCCGTCTATACTGCATTTTTTGGCTCTTTGCGATCGCTTTTCGACTATGCACTTCTCAAAAAGATAGCCGAGAACACTTTCAATTCCGTATGCGTCAAGCCAAAAAGGTTCCATTTCAGGACATAATCTAGTTTGATTGATGACAAAACTTACGGTGTCGGTGAGTGAACAAGATTCCACCCTTTGATTTATCCGAACAATTTAAGCAAATTGGTGAAACAATTAATGCCGCAGTCTTGGAAGTGTTGGCTTCGGGACGGTATATCGGCGGCTCTGTGGTTGAAGAGTTTGAACAGCAATTCGCTACCTATATTGGCACATCAGACTGCGTGAGTTGCAACTCTGGCACAGATGCCCTATTTCTAGCACTAAAAGCCTTGGAGATTGGTTCAGGCGACGAAGTGATTACGACACCCTTTACATTCGTGGCAACGGCTGAGGTGATTAGTGCAGTTGGCGCAACCCCTGTTTTTGTCGATATTGAGTTAGATACTTTCAATCTTGACCTGACTCAAGTTAACGCAGCAATTACCGATCGCACTCGTGCAATTATTCCGGTGCATTTGTTTGGGCAACCCACCGACATGACCCGACTGATGGCGATCGCCCAAACCCATAACTTATTTGTCGTTGAAGATTGCGCTCAATCCACGGGTGCAGAATGGCAAGATAAACGAGTTGGCAGCATTGGGCATATTGGCTGCTTTAGCTTTTATCCCACCAAAAATCTGGGCGCGTGCGGCGATGGTGGCGCAATTGCCACAAATGATGGTGCTTTGCGCGATCGCTTGCGTCGCCTGCGCGATCACGGTCGTCGAGGTGCCTACTATTACGAAGAGTTGGGCATAAACAGTCGCTTAGATGCAGTGCAAGCTGCTATTTTGCAAATCAAGCTCCGCTATTTAGACCAATGGAATCAACAGCGTCAGGCAATCAGCGATCGCTATCAACAACTTTTGAGCCTTGTTCCAGGTATCGTTTTACCTCAAGAAATCCCTGGCGGAAAAAGCGTCTGGAATCAATACACCATTCGCGTCACTCAGCAATCTGAGCTAGGAAACACTGAACCGTTTCGGGACACCTTGCGAAGCCGCTTGCAAGACAGAAATGTCCTATCAATGGTTTACTATCCGCTTTGCTTACACCTACAAGCTGCCTACAAAGAGTTGGGCTATCAACCGGGTCAGTTGCCCAACAGCGAACAGGCTTCTCAAGAAGTTCTGTCTCTGCCCATGTTTCCAGAACTCCACCCCGATCAACAAGCGCAAGTCGCCTACACCCTCAAAGATTGCTTAGTTTAAAGGACTCAGATCGCTTATTAGAGTTTAAGCCTACGCCTGCAAGTTATGAGACGTTATTTTTACTCGCTAACTTTAATACTGACTGACGAGTTGCAATATCAATGTGAAAGCGAAGTTCGTTTAGTTCTTCGAGAATAGGAGCGATCGCCCCTATAAAACCAAGTTCTTTTGCGTTGAACAATACCTCCAACGTGCCTGTAAAGCGTTTTTCTAGCTGATGGGCATATCTTCTTGCCAGTCCATCACCCCTCAACAGTTTGGGGAATAATCCAGGATTACGTCAGGCAATCGTTGCTCGATGTCTTCAAGTTGCCTGCGATCGCAATACCAGTGCTGCGATTCGAGACTTTAATTCGAGACTTTAAACAGCGCTTAGACAAAGAAAATTAGAGTAAGTAGCGGCAAATCTACTCTAACCATCTCCGATTTTTTATCATAATTCTGAAAAAATTGATCCAATCTGCATAATCTTGGGTCGTTCAGCCGTAAAGGTCAATAAGCCCCCAAACAGGATATTGACATCATGAACGCCATTGCCAAAGTAACGCTTAACGCCTTGATGATTGTTGCAGTTGTTTCGCCTTTTGTTATTGCCACCTTTTCACCTACCGCAGAAGTTGCTCGTCCTAGCGGCAAACCTGGACGTTTGGACCCTGGTGGATCTCGTGCGGTGACTCAGAATTGGCTCCAGGAATTTAAGGGCTAGGGAAAACAGAAGGTTGTGCATTGATTGGAGCGATCGGGTTAGGAGCCATAGATTCACCCGGTTGATTGATTGAAGCCAAACAGTCACTTACTGGAACAGGCAAAGCCTCAACAGTCACCGCTTTATAGCCTGCGGTGTTGAGCAACTGGGTAACTACAAACTTGGCGCGATCGCTCGCTTTTTGCAAGATGCCTTCTTCGCAAGCTGCCTGCACAATTTTTTGAAGTGCTTCTTGTTGCGCCTTGGTTTGCAAATCCGGTGCAACATCAGGTCCCAAGCCTAAAAATCCCCGATTATAATCATAAACCTGAGATTTATTGACATCAATTTTGCTATTCAATAGTTTGGGCGGCGGTAGCTGAATTTGCATCGTATCGCCGCTAGCCTGCACACTTTGCTCAGTCAGTTGGCTGAGATCCACGCCTGCTTGCACTTCGCCATAGGCAACATAAAGCAGTTTGGTCGTGCCAATGGTGAAACCACTCAAGGTGGCATCTTGCTCAGTCGGCACAACGGCTTGCATGGTGAAGGATGCTGTGGTCAACTCACTAGCTTCCCGCACTTTTTGAATCATGAGCGATCTCACATCCACTTTAGGCGCAGGTTGGGGTGGATTGATCAAGATCTTGAAGACGGAAAGCAAGCGATCGCCCCATTGCCACTGACTAAACCCAATCAGCAATGCGGCAGTCAAAGCGCCGCCCGACAGCATCCACAGCAAACCGCTGAGCCAACTGTCTCTACGGCGATAGTGAGGCTCATCCTGTCTCATAGGGGACAACTGGACCTAAAGTAATACAGTTCCTAAGTACTATTTTTAAGTACGACGTTAGTATTCAATACTAACTTTGACACTTGCCTGAAGAAAAAGATTCCATGAAAAAAGCCCTTGGGCGTCTGTCCGTGTTTCGACTCCAAGGGCTTTTTTCTTTCGATTCAACTCCTCACATCGCTATAATCCTACAAATCGTTTGAAATGTCTAGTCCTTTGTGCCAGATCCAAAAGTGCCTAAATGATTGGGGACAAATTCAGGGATAATTTCTTTAGTTTCTAGCGTATGTTTCCGATGGCTCAAGCAAATCCCGTTTATCCGGTTATCTGGCAAACCGACCATGTGCTACTGATTGACCAAACTCGTCTGCCCAACGAATACGATAGTGTGGAGGTTCACCGCTCTGAAGAAATGGCGATCGCGATCGAAACGATGATTGTGCGTGGTGCCCCAGCAATTGGAGTTGCCGCCGCCTATGGCGTGTATTTGGGCGCACGGGACATTGAAACGGGCGATCGCGCTGAATTTTTGACCCAATTGGAGCAAATCGCCGAACGCCTCCGAGCCACTCGCCCCACAGCGGTCAATCTATTTTGGGCGATCGACCAGATGATGAAGGTTGCCTATTACACTGAAGGTTCTGTGGATGCCATCAAAACAGTTCTGCTAGAAACAGCGCGCACGATCAATGCAGACGATATTCGCACTTGTCAGCAAATCGGCGACCACAGCTTAAGCATTCTGCCATCGACTCCTGCCAAACTGCGAATTTTAACTCACTGTAATGCTGGCGCGTTGGCAACTGCGGGCTATGGCACTGCTTTGGGCGTAGTGCGATCTGCATGGACAGCAGAACGACTGGAGCGAGTTTACGCTGATGAAACCCGTCCTCGCTTGCAAGGTGCAAAGCTGACCGCCTGGGAGTGTGTGCAGGAAGGCATTCCCGTTACGGTGATCACTGACAATATGGCGGCGCACTGCATGAAGATCGGCATGATTGATCTGGTCATCGTGGGAGCCGATCGCATTGCAGCAAATGGTGACGCAGCCAATAAAATCGGCACCTATAGCCTGTCCCTCGTTGCCAAAGCCCACAATATCCCGTTCTATGTCGCGGCTCCGCTCTCCACCATTGATTTTGCGATCGCCGACGGTGCCCAAATCCCAATCGAAGAACGCAACCCCAACGAAGTCTACCAAATCGGTGACACCATCCTCTGCCCTACCACCGGAGTCGAATTCTACAATCCCGCCTTTGATGTCACGCCTGCTGAATTGATCACCGCAATCATTACTGAACATGGCGCGATTGCTCCAAGTGAACTGCGCGATCGGCTAAAAGCAAAATCGGCTATTGAGATCTAGCCGTCCACTCAATCTAACAGTGATTGATTAGGGACTACATCAACTTGAAAAACTGGATTATAGCGATCGCTCACCCATCGTTTACTGACCAACAAATGCGAGAGGAATTTACCCTAATAGGAAAGCGGGATTGGCGTTAGGGGATCGATCGCAGGAGTCTGTAGTTTCGGCTGATTTTTTGAAGAGACGGGCTTGAGCGACTGCACAGAATTTGAACGTTTCACCATGGCTGCCCGTACCAAGGGACTCTTTTTCTTCATCGGGCGATTGGCAACCACGGTTTCAAGAGTTTCCAGCGAGATCGGCTTTTTCTCATCCCCCGGCACATCCACCACAATCAAATAGCCTGCAAAGTTTTTGCCGCCCACCATTTGCAATGTCTGCAAGATTTTGGGCATATCCGCATGAAGCAATTTTCCCTTTTCGTTATAAAGTTCCTGAGCAGACAAACAGCCCAATGTGGGGTTCCAGTTATAGCTATCGGGATAGTTTTTGTCTTTACCTCTAAAAAAGTCAGCAGATTCGCCAGAGCCATGAATCCGGAATAAACTGCGTCCTGCTTTACCTGCCCAATAGCTTTGCTGGAGGGGACGGTAGGTGCGCCATGACGGAGGTAACAGCGCTCGATACTGGTTTAAACTGCCACTAAATGTTCCAGGTGTGCCAGGGATAAACTGTTTGGCACCCGCTTCAAAGGGCACAAACAAATTAACTAAGTCAAACTGCCCATAGGCGCGAAAGAATTCATCCTCTGCGGCGGGCACGACACTTTCAACCCGGTAGATGCCTTGAGGAGTTTGCCCCCGCGTAAAATTCCAACTCAATCCATGAATAGATTCTAGAAGTAAAGGAACTGACCAAAGTTTTCCCTCTTGCCTCACCCATTGCCCGTTACGATCTTTGAGGACGGCGCGGCATAAAATCCGGCGATCGCGGCGGCAAAGCGCATAAAGATGTAACTGCTGATCTGCCACTTCCCATTTTAATAAATCCTTGAGGGGCGGCAAAGATTGAGCATCTGTAGAGTTGGCAATATCCATCAACGTTGTTTGCAGAAAGATATTGTTTGCCCATTGAGGAAACCGAGCTTTAGTTTTCTCTGCAAGGCGTTGGAGTTCGCTGGGCTGCATTCCTCCTTTTGCCAGAGAGGAAAGTGATTTGGCAACCCATTCAGGATCGGGACTCTGCTCAATGGTGTCCAAAAATCGTTGTCCTAGTGCGCTATAGAAGGCAGGATTTCCTAGATAAAGCTGGTTTCCTACTTTCATTGCCATATCCACCGTGCGAGTTTGAGCATCCGTTAGCCCCGATCGCGTGGTCATTGCCAAAATCTGATTCAGCGCTTCCACCACAAAAGGCTGTTTCGGTTCAACGATCGCAGTTGTCCACAATAAATGTTTCCAGTGCTGTTCGTGTTCTGCACCGACTGGAAACTGCTCAAAATTGTAATTTTCAGGACGAACTTGGCGCTCTTGCTTGTGACGCTGCAAAATCCGAGCGGTAGAGGTTGCCTGCACTTTTTTTAGCTCATTTGGGATAGTGCTGATGCTGCGAGCATTGGAGCGAGTCGCAGGTTTGAGCGTCAATCCAGCTAGAGAAAGTAAGCTAACTAGGGCGATCGCTTCAACTTTTTTGCGAGTTGAAACATCCTGCCAACGAGATAAAAAGCGTCTCATGTTTAACTGCTAAAACTCATAAGAAAGAACAACCCTCCTAAGATGGTTCCCTACTTTCTAGCATTCCTAAACTGACTAGCCAACTTCTGATGAAACCGAATTAAAAACGTAGAAACATGACTCAAAACAGTTTGCGCTTACAGGAACATCTCCTGCACTTTGGAATTCTTTATAAAGATAGTCACTGTGGTACTATCTGGGTGGCTAATCAGGCATATGGCAACGAACTAGCCCTTTTTGGTGGTGGAGGAGATGACAGGAGTGCAAAATAGTATGTCGGCAGGTTCCCAAAACTCCCAGTTACAGCGGAACCAGCCTGAACCAATTCGTGTGGGAGTGATTGGGGTCGGCAACATGGGACAGCACCATACTCGCGTCCTCAGTATGTTAAAGGATGTTGAGTTAGTCGGAGTGTCTGACATTAACATGGAGCGCGGCATCGATACCGCTAGTAAGTATCGAGTTCGTTTTTTTGAAAACTATCACGATTTACTGCCACACATTGATGCGGTCTGTGTGGCGGTGCCAACGCGCCTCCACCATTCTGTCGGTCTAGCGTGTCTCCAAGCAGGGGTGCATGTATTGATTGAAAAACCGATCGCCGCTAGCATCATTGAAGCGGAATCACTTGTGAATGCCGCCGCAGAATCGCAGTGTATCCTTCAAGTGGGGCATATTGAGCGCTTTAACCCGGCATTTCAAGAACTCAGCAAAGTCTTAAAAACAGAAGAATTGTTGGCGTTAGAAGCCCATCGCATGAGTCCCTACAGCGATCGCGCCAATGATGTGTCCGTCGTCCTGGATCTAATGATTCACGACATTGACTTGTTATTGGAACTGGCAGCGGCTCCGGTGATCAAGCTAACTGCTAGCGGCAGCCGAGGATCAGGTGGTTCTAGCTATTTAGATTATGTAACCGCCACGCTCAATTTTGCCAATGGCATTGTGGCAACGCTGACCGCCAGCAAAGTCACCCATCGGAAAATTCGCCGGATCGCCGCGCACTGTAAAAATTCGTTGACCGAAGCCAACTTTTTGAACAACGAAATTTTGATTCATCGTCAAACCACCGCCAACTATATGACCGAGTATGGTCAAGTGCTATATCGGCAAGATGGCTTGATTGAAAAGGTGCATACCAGCAATATTGAGCCGCTGCACGCCGAGCTAGAGCATTTTGTTAGCTGTGTTCGAGGTGGTAATCAACCTTCCGTGGGCGGTGAGCAGGCATTAAAAGCACTGCGACTTGCCAGCATGATTGAGCAAATGGCGCTAGATGGTCAACCCTGGTTGCACAATCAATCACTGGAAGCGAATGCTGTCAACCCTTCTGTGGTTACAGTTTAGGGGTTGCGGTTTAGGAATGAGTTCGCCGGGTAAGGGTAAGTTTTATCAGAGGCGTATACAACAACCCTAATTATTTCTAAGCCTCACTGACTGCTGACCCCATCAGTCGTCCGTCCGCTCATCTCACGGGGATGAATGCGGTAGATTACGACTACTTCCTCTCGTCCCCAAGCGTCAATCCAGGTTCGGTTGATGGCAGGTGAAAGCGTCGGATTCTGCTTTTGGATAAATTGCCGCGCATGATCGATGTCCGGCTGCTCCGTAAGCTGTTCAGCTTGACCCGTCACAATGACGCTGCTCCAGTGAAGCGGATCGTCAACTTTTTCGACCTGCAAACAGACTTCTGGATTTACATCTATGTCATGAGTCTTCATGCCTTTAGTTGTAAACAAATAAATGTCTGAATCTTCGAGATAATAGTGCATTGGCATCACGTAAGGCTTTCCTTCATGTATGTAGCCAAGATGACCAAACCCTACGTTCTGTAGGACTTTGTGTATTTCATCGTGTCCCATTTCATCAATGTCTAACATCACCGATCTCCTTCTAAAAATTCAAAAGACAAATTCCATTTCATATGCTTTAATTTCTGCGGTAACAGTTAGCGAAACTTCAGCATTCGCGATCGCCAAACCTCAACATTGAGAACACCGAGATAGAAAGCAGCGCAGTAATCCGCTTTGTACCGTCAGGTAGACAACACCTAAAGGTCAATGCTCAGAGTCAGAAGCTCATTCAGAAAACGTCAATAAAAACGTTAGGTTTGTCATTGCTTTGAGGGCATGAGGTGTGGCAGCAGGCATGAAAACAAAAACTCCTGATTCGAGGACAATCTCTTTACCTTCAAGGGTTAACGTTCCCTGTCCTTCGATCACATTTACCGTGGCATTCCGGGGAGATGTATGTTCAGCAATCTCCGTTCCGGCTGCCAAAGACAGTAGCGCATATTGACAATTAGCATCTTCTAAAAGAATTTTGCGCTTCAATCCGGTTTTGGGATATTCAATCACGTCGGCTAGATGAGTTACGATCGCCTTCAACGGCGGTACAGTTATAGACATAGGATTACACCTGAGTATTGGCAAATCATGGAAAAACGATTTTGGCGATCGGTGAATGTCCCAGAAAAAGATAGGCAGCCGATCTCAGTACACTTTCGGAGTAAAGAATCTTCTGAACATCCAAGCTGGGCGCACGTTTGGCGGTGGCATTATAGGTTGCGATTTCTCCTTCCAAACTAAAGTCACTATTGGTCAGATAGTGATCATCATCGTGAACTGCCTGAAAAATAAAGTTGTAGATAGGATTGAGTCCTAGGGTGGTGTCGTAATTTTCGGCAGACACCCAAAGATGATTTTGCTTAATATCCGCAAACATCTCTGCGACGCTGCTGTAGCGCTCATACCATGAGAACTCTAGGTTTAATGAGAGACTCTGGAACTCCTCCCAAAGCCAGTCGCAGAATTGGGAGATCGTGGTGTCTGAGATCTCAGCAGGATTGCCGTCTATGTAAAGCTTGGCAAGAATCTCGACTTTAGCTAGTTGTACGCTTGCTGGGATGCTCTGAGGCGGATTATCTACGTTGAGAACCATATCGCGACCTTCATCGACCCGTGTACTTTAATACTGACATGTCTTTGTAATAGGTGCCTTGATCTAGCTCAGATCTCATCCTTTTGATGAACAGTACCGACATTCCTAACTATCAGGCGAGGGGCTTAATGGAGATAGTCACGGCTGAGCAATAACCCCAGTGTTACAGACTCCTATAACCTAATCAATGAATGTGTAGCAGATGACCCGGAATTTAGGGCGTTGCTGAATCGAGATATGAAATTCGTAGGGGCAATCCCTTGTGGTTGCCCTTCATCTCCGTCAGGGTAGACACAAGACCTACCCCTACAGTCAAAAATCATGCTTCTATTCAGCAACGCCGAATTTAGACGCGATCGCCTTGGTTAAATCGTAAATCTGACATAAATTGCCTGGACTTTCCTAATCTTGAAACACTTGGATGCTGCCAGAGTAGGCGGCAACCCAAATTTGCTGGGTGTCGTTGTCGTAGGTGATGCCGATCGGGGCTGAATTGACCGCGATCGCTTGCACCACTTGCATATCTGCGGTACGAACTTTGCTGATGGTGTCTGAGTCGTAGTTGACCACGTATAAAAACTGTCCGTCGCCCGAAATAGTCATGCTGCGAGGAGCGTTACCCGTCGCGACTTTGGCAACCACTGATTGAGTGGAGAGATCAATTTTGGCGACTTGTCCTTCGCCATTCAACGTGGCGTAGAGATACTTTCCAGCCGGATCGAGGTTGAGGTGGCGAGGCGCATTGCCAACATTCCGCAGCCAGTTTACAGAGAAATCAGTCAAATTAATAGCTGCCACATCCGAGGAACCCATCACCGCGACGTAAGCGATTTGATTGTCGGCGATCGCGATTCCCCGTGGATAGGGACCCAACTCAATCCGACGAACTTCTTTGTTTTGCGTCGGATCAATTACGCTCACATCCCAACTGCACCAATTGCTTGCCAACACATAGCGATTGTTGGGCGTGGTTGCCACATATTTCGGCACTGCCCCCACTTGCACTGCTCGGTCAATCGTTAACCCTTGGGTATTGATGCGATATAGAAAGCTCTGGGCGTGGTTTTGCTCTGGGCTGCACACATCATCCGCTGTGCCGCTAAAGCCATCGCCAGACATTTCATAGTTGGAAACCCAGGCGGTTTGACTATCGGGGCTAAAAGCAGCTTCTACCGGAGATCCTTGCTGAGTGCCTAGGTAGCGCGTATAGCCGAAATCTGCCAGCTTTACCTGATCAGGAATCGTTTTGACTAATTTAAACTGGCGATCGTAGACCGTGATGCTGTGGCGATACATCATATTTTGGGCAAAAAATAGCCCTTTACCCGAATGGACAATTGATTTAGGCGAAATATCTCCGGTAATAGTTTTCACTAACACCATTCCCTGAGAAGCAAGCCTATCCTGCATCACGTAGCCCAATTGCTGTTGATATTCAACGAGCTTTGATTGAGCGATCGCGGCTTGAGCATCAGACTGAGGCACTGTTTTCAGGAGCGAGATCGCCTGCTTCCAATGAGTCGCCGCTTTTTGCCACTCTTGCTTAGACTGTGCCGTTTTGCCAATCAGATACGCTTGGTTTGCCTGACTCAACGCTTTATTTAAAGAGTCAGAGGTTGGCTGAGAGCTTGCTTTTAGGCTTGGAGCCAGCGTAGGAGTTGTCACGCTAGTCATTGGGTCGGATGCTAGATAGCGAAACCAGATCACGCCATTACCGAGCAGGAACACCAGCGGCAGACTCACTAGCATTGATAGCGTAAACGGGCTAACGCGCCATTGAGGAATTGGAAATCCCCAATCTTGACTGCCCGTTTTTGTGCCAATTGCTGCGCCAATGTTGGAGTTGGGGGCGATCGCAAACGGATTGTCAATGACTTCCGCAGTCTCAAAACGAACTTCCTGTATCCAAATTGGAGAGCTTTGCCCTGCCAGCCGACCATAAACAATCGCGGAAGATAACCAGCCTAACCCCAACCGAGCGATGCCGCGCCGGATAAATTCGATCGCCGGGGAGGGAGCTAACGTGCGTTCCGACTCCAACAGCACATGTAGATTGCCCTCTCGAAAAACTGCCCGTGCCGATACCCCAATCGCCTGCAAACTAGCATTCATCAACAGCGCGATCGCGTCCGCATTTCCGGATTGAGCAAGCTGTAACACATTTGCCTGAGTCATTTGTCATTCTCAACCACACTGAGCCACGATAGTCGAAGATAGGAGCTTTGGAGCAATTGAATGGAGTGGGATGAAGGAGCAGAGGTGTGGAGGGGTGGAGGAGTGACTAACTCTTCACCTTTTCACAGTTATGTGATGAATCCCTTACTAAGAAAGGAATTTGCTGATTAATTCGCTAGAATTATGGCGGTGTTAAGCTGACCAGAGGAAACTCAACTATGTCGGATTTCAATCGTGGAATTATGAAGTTCGATGGAGCAGACAGTCCAGCGGCGATCGCACTCTCGGCGATCGTGGTTTTGGGCGGGATTGGCGTTCTGATTGTTTGGGCGCTTCGGTCTGCCTATGTTTTGGGCTAGCTTGTTTTGAGCGGCTAGTAGTCGGCGATCGTTCATTTCAATCAAGATTATTGACAGGGGTGCAGTTTTGGCTGTGCCCCTTATTGTTGGCGGTTTGATGTGATAATGGGTCGGCTGTTTGTCTAGTGAGTTGGGAATGGAGCAAGTATCTGATGTGGCTAAAGTGACTCCTGAAACGTTGGGAAATGGAGCTAGCCTCGAATTTGAGCTTCCCGATCCTGAGGATGATCTGATCCCAGAGTTTGAGTTTCAGCAGCAGATTGACCAAGCGTGGCAGGTCTGCGATCGCTTTGACCTGCAAACCGATATCTGGCGAGGACGAATTTTGCGAACCGTGCGCGATCGTGAAAAACGCAACAGCGATGGGCGGGGGGCAGGCTTTCTCAACTGGTTAAAAGATCGCGAAATTAGCAAAAGTCAGGCATACGCGCTGATAGAAGTTGCGACCAGCGCTGACACCTTACTAGAAGGTGGTTTTTTAGAACCGGATGATGTTCACCAGTTCAGCAAACGTGCCTTTGTTGAAACTGCCCAGTCTGCTCCAGAAGTGCAGCAGTTGATCAGCGATGCCGCTCGCCGGGGCGATCGCATTACTCGTCGGGAAGTGCGCCAGCTATCCGATGATTGGACCGCTGTCACCTCTGATCTGCTGCCACAACAAGTGAAGGAAAAAGCCGCCGATCACACTCTGCCGACCCGCTACTTGGCTCCCTTGGTGAAAGAAATGCAAAAGCTGCCCACTACGCACCAAGTGGTTCTGCGGGATACGGTAGCAGAAACGCCCGATGTAGACACGATCAAACAAGTGACCGCAGAAGCACGTTATTTGGCAAAATATCTGGAAGCTGCGGCTCGTGTGCAAGCTTTGACCAATGAATCCTTAGATTTAGAACTGGCGCTAGAAGAAGCTCTGCGGGTGGGTTGCCTTAGCGCCACAGCGGATCTGGTGAGTCAAGCCTCTCAACTTGAACAAACTGCCGTCAAACTATTCCTTACCTGGAAACGCTTGAATAGCCTGTCGGAACGGGTATATCTCGATAGCGGACAAAGTACGCCCCATCTCCGCACCTTGCTAAGCTGCTTAGGTACTCTTTCGAGCGAAATGATTCAAACGCCGCTGGATGACCTGGGCGATCGCGTTGTCCGCCTTCAGATCTTTCCAGACGAAGAGGAATTCTAAAAAATAGATTGACCTTAGTAATCGCTTGCCAAGTCTTTAAGAGGAAGACCCGTTTTTTCAACTAGAGACTGACAAAATGCATGAGCATTCTCGTAAGATTTATGGGCGCTAATAAATCGAGCAGTATCGCAATCTTGAGAGCCGCTGTGTAGCTCGATCGCGTCCTGAGTGCAATAAATCGAGAAAATAGCACTTTCTGGCTTTGGCAAAGAATTCTGATTCATAAAATCACTTCCTAAAAGGACATTAGCCGCTGATTTGATAATTCCTTAACATCCGATGGGCTTCTGCTTCTGAAGAAAGTCGATAGTTTGTCTTAAACAGAAAGGGCAGGATACGAGATTCAGTTATCTGAGCAGGCTCCCAAACACTAAGGATAATCTCAGTGCCGCTAGCGATAAGGCTATAGGTCATGCCGTTGGGGAGTTGTGATGATTTCATGGGGAACATAACATCTAAGGGATTTTTGTACTTCAGGAATTTCTTTTTGCAGCGCGCATTCCATTTATTGTTAAATAAAAGCGATCGCCTTTCCATCTATCTAAAGACACGATCGCCACAAAGTGTTGAGAAGATTGAGCTGCACCCATGCTCAGATAGTAGTACGCGATCGCCAGTTGCTAGATCGAGAGCTTATAGCTTGACTGCCTCCTTCTGTGAACTATCCTGGTTTATTCCTTGTAGAAGCGAGATGACACCTTCTGGATCGATAAAAAATTCTTCTGCTAAGTGCTTAAAATTTGCTGCATTCCGAAGCGCCTTCTCAATTTGCTGAATTAAGGAACGGTAATGACCCTGTTGAGAACCATTCGAGCGTGAATCACTAGGAATTTTCGCCAGTCGGCGCAACACTTGGGTTTTAACTGCCTTAAGGTGCTGTTCAGCAGTCTCGATTCGATTAATCTGTTGCTGGATCGATGCTTGATTAGCAGGAATCTTTAAACGAATTTGAGCATCAAGCTGATTAACTTGTGCCAAAACTTGCTGAAAAACCCGTTGTTCATTCATGAAGAGGCTACCTGTTTGTCTTCAGCTAAGCTTAACTCTACAGGCAGAATTTAATGTAGGTGAAAAGACAGCAAAAGGTCAGGAAAAAGTCAGGTTTTTCGTGAGTTTGACAATCAGGGGCGATCGCCCCCTAGCTGTTAGCCCGAAAGCTCATAGCTTGACTGCCGTCTTCTGTAAACTGTCTTGGTTTATTTCTTTCAGTAACGAGATGACATCTTTTGGATCGATAAAAAATTCTTCTGCTAAATGCCTAAAATTCACTGCATTCCGAAGCGCCTTCTCAATTTGCTGGATTAAGAAACGGTAGTGACCCTGTTGAGAACCATTGGAACGTGAGTCAATAATCATACTTATATTCAGCAACACCCCCACTTCATGATTTTTATAGCAAAGATTTTCAACTGCTGACCCTTGCCATTAACGTGACTTCCCACACAAGCCGGGGCTGGACATTGCGCCGTAAATAAGTTCGAGCTTTCTCTAGGTGTTGGAGGGGCGATAAAGCAGATTGAGTTGTTCCTTGCATTCCGTTGGTGATCTGTTGCCACCAGATCTGCTGCAAGTAATCAATCAGCCACAGTTGCGCTTCAGTTTCTAGGGTTTGGGCAATCTGACGGGCAAGGCTGAGGGCATCTCGGTGGGAGGGAATCGGTTGATGAAGCGCTATCAATAAATCGGCGGGAAGCTCTTGAAGCTTTTGCCAATGGGCGATCGCTGCGCCTGGGCTACCTTGTGCCAACTGCAAAATCTCCGGCTGCTGCAAAATTTCTGCTTGATTGGTTGTTTGTAAAATCTGAAGCATGTCTTCCGAGGCGAGGCGAAAAAACGGAATCTTTTGACAGCGAGAGATTAGGGTGGGCAACAGCGATTCCGTTCCCGGTGCAATCAAAATCAAAGTAGCTTGCCCTGGTTCCTCTAGGGTTTTAAGCAAGGCGTTGGCGGGTGCTTCTGCCATGGTTTCGGCTTGCTCAATCACCACGACGGATCGCTCGGCTTCCAGGGGCGATCGCCCTAAGAAACGGGCAATTCCTCGGATTTGCTCCAGTCGAATCGATGGCGCTGTTTTGCGCTTCAACCCAGCGGCTTCTACTTCCGCTGACGAAAATAACTTTCCCTGATGCGTATAAGTCGGCTCTACCCAGAGTAAATCGGGATGATTGCGCTGCTGAATCCGGCTGCGGAGAATCGCTTTTTGCTCCGCAGATTTGGCTTGACCCAGCACCAACTCGATAAAACACTCTGCTGCCAACCCCCGCCCAATTCCAGCCGAGCCAGCAAACAGGTAAGCAGGGGCAATTTGCTGTTTAGCTACTGCCTGAGTCAGAAGCTGTACCGCTTGGGATTGTCCAATCAAGGAAGAAAAAGGAGACATGGCGAATTACGAACTATGGATTACGAATAGCGAATTACGAATAGTAGAGCTTTAAATTCTTCACTCGCCACTCGCCACTCATCATTCGTCACTCTCTAACTCCATACCATTCTGTTAGCCGATCGCTTAAAATCACTTGAATTTCTTGAAAAACGGCTACTTCGGGTTGAGCAGCATTAATTCTAGCAATGCGGTGGGGATTGGCTTCGGCAAGCGCTGTGAAACCTTGCTGCACACGCTGGTGAAAGGTGAAATCGGCTTGTTCAATGCGATCGGCTTTGCCCCGTTGGTGGGTTCTGGTAAGTCCGGTTTTTACGTCAAGATCAAGCCAAAGAGTGAGGTCGCTTTGTAACCCGTTCGTGGCAATGTGATTCAGCTGCGCGATCAGGGTTTGGTCTAACCCGCGCCCATAGCCTTGGTAGGCAATGGTGGAATCGGTATACCGATCGCACAAAATTAAACTTCTTTGGGTGAGGTGGGGGCGCAAAAAACCTTCCACATGCTGGGCGCGATCGGCAGCATAGAGCAATAGCTCGGCGCGATCTTGAATGGGTTCCTGGGTTGACTGTAACAGCAGTTGCCGCAACCCGCGTCCTAGATCAGTGCCACCCGGTTCACGAGTGATTACTAGCTGCTGCACCCATCCTTTAGCTTGCAGAAAAGTCAGCCAACCGCTGTTGATTAGCCACTGACGCGATCGCTCCAGTTGAGTCGTCTTGCCGCCACCCTCAACCCCTTCAAATACAATGAATCGACCCAGCATAGTTTTCGGATTACGTTTGAAGAAAATTCACTTAAATAGAATTTAGTCCATCTACCATTTCGTTAGCGACGAATGAACGCTATCATGGCAGGGTCTAATTGTTGAAAGTCCAGGAATATATGGCTCGCTATACTGGCATATTCAAAATCTTGACTCCGGTTAGTGTCTTTCAACCCTTAATGAAAGAGACATTGGAATCCTGTCGTTTTAACGTCATCTATCAGACTGGCGATTATCTCATGGCACGGGAGATACCAGGTAATGTTGCGTTTCACCAGCTAGTCACTGTCGAAGTACTGGTTGACAAAACTGTGATCACCGATCGCGAAATTCATATGAATATTGTGGTTAAAAATGAAGAGTTGCCTCTCCATCTCGATAATCATTGCCAGCAAGTATTTAGCCGAATTACTCAAGCGATCTCAGACGCGAATCATTGGCAAATAATTGAAACCGTTGCAGGCTAGTCATCAAACGCTTTACCACTAGTCGTCATCTTCTGGATCGCTATCTTCTGGGTCATCATCTTCTGGATCACCTACCATGTTTGGGCTGATTAAGGTAATATCCCATTCATCTGGCGGCACAGTCACCACAGCATCTCGTTGAAGCGAATAGTAAATAGCCCGAACTTGAGGACCAAATACCACTTCATCTTCGTTCTTCAAATCTTGAGCCTGTAACTTGCGCCCATTAATTAATAAACCATTCGCACTCACTTTGCCCTTAGCGTTTCCATCCACAATCCGGTAATAAAAACTGTCGTCTTCAGTGGGTAGCTGCACTAAAGTTGCATGACGACGAGAAACAAACTGGGAAACCAGTCGAATATCACACTTTGGATCTCGACCAATTGAGTAAAGTGGCGCAGTCAGGATAAACTCGCGCCGCCCTTTGTCATCTTCAATAATCAGGAGATGATTTTGATTGGGTTCAGAAGGCATTGAGGCTCGGAGCGACACAACATTCTCTTCAAGAAACAGCAAAACTAATAAAATGGACTGTTGAAAATTTTAGCTTGAAACAGCATAAAAGCTAACAAGTACACTGCTCTAGCTTGGGTAAATGCAACGTTATGGATATTCGACCTAGCCTACATGCTGTCATACTTAAAAAGCTGTATGGCAGGCTAAGACAGCACTGTTAGGGCGGAGAAAATATTTGAATTAAAAAGAATATGAGCAGCAATATCCAAATTAGCGGCAGAGCGAAATCTTACTCGGCTCACCTATGGCAAAACGTAAGAAATTGCAAAAAGTGTTTATTTAAGCACTCAATAACGCGATGTGCAACTAAGAACCCTCACCCCAAACCCCTTTCCCGCAGGAGAGAGGCTTTCAAGAGATCTCTGGTTCCCTCTTCTGCGGGAGAGGGCTGCTTTTAGGCGGTTTCAATAAAGTCGCACATTGCGTTCTGCTGAATAATTAGAATTTAGCGCAAATAATTTTTTGAATAGGAAAATTTTAAGTTAATGAAGAAATAGAATATCGCATTTTTTGCTATCGCGAATTATAAAGGCTGACCCAGTGAGCATCTTAAAATAATTAAGATTCTCTCAGGTAAAGATTTCAGCATCCAACTGAGTTTCTTATTTAACTTGTTTATATTGGTTCAACATCGCGGCGCTAAACTTGCTTTGAGGCAGGTTGTCGCTATTGGTCTCTCCCTCTTCTGGATGTCCCATCATATTGGGTCCAATTAGCGTAATGTCGTATTCGTCAGGTAGTGCGGTAATAACCTCCTCTCGTCTTAACAAAAGGTAGGTTGCAGTCACATTAGGACCAAATACTATTTCATCTTCATGCTCTAAAGTGTGAGCGCGCAGTCTATGACCATTGATCAGCAAACCATTGGAGCTTGATCGACCTGCTGGGATGCCATCGACAATGCGATAGCAATAGGTGCCATCGTCGTTGCTCAACTGCACTAGCGTGGCGTGGCGGCGTGAAACAAATTGAGACACTAAGCGAATGTCACAGTCAGGATCACGACCAATCGTATGAAGTTCACGGTCAAGGGTAATCTCTGCACGACCCTTATCGTCTTGAATAATGAATAGATGACTTTGATAGGCAGCAGTAGGCATTGGGAGATGCAAACAAACAATAAAGGAAAATTCTCATATAGCCGATGATCATACATTGTATTATTCGCGATCGCCTTTCGGAAAATGCTGATCAATCATCTCAAGTATAAGTTTATGTCCTTTAGAAATCTAGAGAAGCGTATTTTTGAGGAGGAATCGTCCAATACAGCAGGAGTGAATTAGTCACTACACTGACTGAGCTAAAAGCCATCATGGCACCCGCAGCAGCGGGACTCAGCAAAATGCCGTAGCTCGGCAACAATAGCCCAGCCGCAAGCGGAATGCCGATTAGATTATAGGCAAATGCCCAAAAAAGATTCTGACGAATTTTATTGAATGTGGCTCGACTGAGATGGATGGCTTCTGCGACATCGCCTAGGCGATCGCGCATGAGAATAATGCCAGCGGTTTCGGTCGCCACATCGGTGCCAGAGTGTAATGCGATCCCCACATCAGCTTGAGCTAGGGCTGGGGCATCGTTAATTCCGTCGCCCACCATCGCAACAGTGTAACCCTGGTTTTGCAGTTGAGCGATCGCGTCTGCTTTCCCATCCGGTCGGATGTTTGCCATAGTATCAGCCGGAGCAATATCCAGCAATTGGGCAATGGCGATCGCCGTATCGGACTGATCGCCCGTCAGCATTTTCACGGTCATTCCCATTTGCCGAAGTTTCGCTACTGTTGCGATCGCGTCAGGACGCAATATGTCCGCAACGGCAATCAAGCCAACGACGGTTTCTGCTAGGGCAACATAAACCACAGTTTTACCCGCAGCCGACAGTGTTTTCGCTTGAGCTTGAACGGCTTTGGCGATCGCAATCTTATTTTGTGTCAGCCAGTCAGCCGTTCCCAATAGCACCCGTTGCGGCGACTGAGTGCCATCGTCAGCACACTGCACCATTGCCGATACTCCAAATCCTGGCACAGTCAGAAAATCTTGGGCGGGTAACAGGGCGATCGCTTGCTGCTGAGCGTGTTGCTGAATTGCCAGAGCTAGAGGATGACGGGTGCCGCTTTCGACGGTGGTAGCCAGTTGGAGAAGGGAGGAGGAGGAAATGGCGAGTGACGGATGGCGAATGTCGAGTTGATTGGGGGGTGTAGTGTTTGGGTTGATGACGAGGCAGTCGGTGACGGTGGGTTTGCCGCTGGTGAGGGTGCCTGTTTTGTCGAAAACGATTGTGTCTAGGGCGTGGGCACGTTCTAGAATATCGCTGCCTCGAATTAGTAAGCCGCGCTCGGCACCAATGCCGGAACCGACTAGGATGGCGGTGGGGGTGGCAAGTCCGAGGGCGCAAGGGCATGCGACGACTAGAACTGCGATCGCGATTTTGAGGCTAAGCAGCAATGGCGACGGGGTGCCGGAGTGGTGCAACATATGGCTGGGCACTGTAAACAAATGGGTCAGCACGGAATGTCCATGATCCAAAACAGAATGCCCCATGCCAGCCAATTCTGCTGCCCAGAGATGAGCGCCGATGAAATACCAAAACAGAAAGGTGAGGGTGGCGATCGCCAGAATGCCGTAGGTGAAGTATCCGGCAACCGTGTCCGCTAGCTTTTGAATCGGAGCTTTGCGAGTTTGAGCCGTTTCGACTAAGGCAATAATTTGAGCAAGGGTGGTGTCGCTGCCGGTGCGGGTGGCTTGGATGGCGATCGCGCCCGATTGGTTGAGCGTGCCAGCGATCACGCGATCTCCCGTTTGTTTGATTACGGGCACGGGTTCGCCCGTCACCATGGATTCATCCACCAAGGTTTGCCCTACCACAATTTCCCCGTCTACCGGAACTTTATCTCCCGGCAACACCTGTAGCCATTCCCCTACCCGCACTAATTCAGCGGGAATTTCCAGCGGTGAAACGGACTCCTGAATTTTTTCTGACTCCTCCTGCAATCCTAAGTTTTGAGCCGGAATTAAGCGGGCGATCGTCGGTTGCAGGGCTAGCAGAGATTGAAATGCGGAAGCGGCTCGGTTCCGGGCTTGTTGTTCCAAGTTTCGCCCTAGCAAGATGAAGCCCACCAACATCACGGGTTCATCAAAAAAGCATTCCCAGCCGAGTTGCGGAAACAGGAGCGCAATCAGGCTGGTGAAATAGGCGGTGAGAGTTCCCAAACTGACCAGCGTATTCATGTTGGGGGCATTCCGGCGCAAGCCTCGCCACCCATCGATTACCATGGCGCGCCCCGGAAACAGCAGAGCAAGGGTTGCCAGTCCGCAGTGAAACCAAATGTTGCTCAGTCCCGGCAGTCTAATGTCTGCAAGCTGTTCTAAGTGTCCTAATGCCGACAGGAACAAGAGCAGAGTTGCGATCGCCAAGCGTATAAGCTGTTGCCGCGTTTCTTGCTGTCGTCGTTGTTGCAGATCAAACTCTGGAGAGACTGCTTCAGTACGATCGCGATCGCCCTTTAGTAATCGCGGTTGAGAAGGAAACCCGGCTTCGGTCAAGTGATTTGCCAGAGCGATCGGGGTAGTGGTTTCCGGGAGATATTGCACTGTCGCCACTTCTGTTGCCAGATTCACCGTTGCAGCAATCACGCCGGAGCAGCGAGTTAATGTTTGCTCAACGGAATGCACACAACCCGCACACATCATACCCGTCACGTCGATCGCGATCGTTTCGGGATTCGGCGAACTTTCTAATGGCGATCGTTCTAATCCTGTCGCTGGCACAACTTCTAGAGACTGAGAAACAGACTGGGACACGCTCACTTTCTTCCATAAACCCTATCTTGAGAGTAGATGAATTTTGGCAGAAGTGCTGATCAAGCCATCAGAAAGAATAGGTGGTTCGCATAATGGTGATAAAAACATCATCATTATTGGCACGTTGATTCAGGGCAGGTAGCCAAATGATCCCTGGTGTGATCGAGATATTGTCATTGAGGCGATAGCGATAAAACGCTTCCACATGAACGGCATCATCGCGATCTACCACGGTGCGCTGCTGTCCGGCGAGTTCTACTCCCTTTAGAGTTGGCTCAGCCCCAGCGATGATACCCGCTAAACTACCGCGCTTGAACAAGTCGGGAAACAGCAAGGCTCCGGCATAAGACCAAATATCGCCTCTGCCGCCACCGCCGCTCAAAAAGGTAGCGCGGGTGTAAGTGCCCCAACCGCTCAGCACAATGCGATCGCTGAGTTTGAAATAGCCCGCGACCCCAAAAGAATCGGTAACAGTGGGACGACTAGGCGGCGATGGGAAAGCGCCTTGGGAACCGGGCAGCAGATTACCCAGAAAAGTTCCGGTTGCCGTGCCAGACCCACCATAGCGAAATGCGCCTGCGTTATTGTAGGCATGAACGTAGGTTAGCCCTAGTCCAACGCGATCGCTCGGTTGAATCGAAATCTGCGCCAACGCTGAATAGTTACCATTAAATAAGCCTGCCTCTTGGCTCGGATCATTTGCCCGATTTGCCAAATAACCCGCGTCGATCTTAAAAATATTGCCCAGCTTGAAGTTAATTCCAGCACCGGCTCCATTTCCCCCAATCCGGTAGATTGGATTAAATTGCCCAAAGCGACTGAGCGCCCCGTTGCCGCCATCCTCATCATCCAAATAAGGACTCAATGTTTCCGCATAGTGAAAATGGGAGCCACCACTGGCAAATGCCGTCACCGTGGCAAAATTGCCAATCGGAGCGCGATAGCTCAGCAAACTGAGATTCACTGAATTATTGGCGATCGCCACGCTAGAGTTGTCATAGGCAAGCCGCCCTTCGTTGGAATAGAGCAAATAGGCAGAATTCGCGCCGCCTGTTGTGCCGCCTGTTGCCAAGGTGGGAATAGCATTTCCGGCTTCTAAACGAGTGGTGAGCAAATCTTGCCCCGTAAAACTGGTGAGTAAGTTCAGCCGCACCCGATTCTGCTGAACTCCAGAGCCTCTGCCTGCATCGACCGGAACTCGCCCAAAGCCAGTGGCATCCTCGCCCCCATAGGCATCACTCCGGGAAAAGATGACTTCTCCAGCCAGCCGCGTGGTGGTGGAAAACTGCTGTTTTTCTAACGTGGCAGTTCGGACTTCTAAAGTGTCTACGCGACCCCGTAAAGCGCTTAGCTCAGTAGCAAACTCTTCTTGCAGCCTTTTGACGGTTTCTAAATCTTCTTTGGTAACAAAATCAGCCGTCGCGGCAGCAAGCAAGGTTTGAATTTTGTCGAGACAGGCATTTAATCCGGCGGCAAATTCATACCGCGTTGTCCCACGATCGCCACGATACGTTTTGTCAGGGTAGCCCACAATACAGCTATACCGCTCTACTAAAGATTGCAGTGCTTGAAACGCCCAATCGGTCGGCTTAACATCAGTCAATTGCGAGACAGAGTTAACTTGCTCCATGCCAGTTGTTGAAGTAGCGGGGGTTATTATCTCTGCCGCGATCGCTCCATTCGCCAAAAAAACACTTGCCGTAGTTCCTAGAGCCAGCGCTGCACCAACAGTCACCCAATAGCCCGCTGCATTGTCAATAAAAGCCTTTTTCATACCATTTTCCTACAAAACACCTCACGCACGTCAGTAGGATAGGCATCTTTTAAGAGCAAGATAATAGACTCTAGGCACAGTTTAATCACTGTCACAAGAGGAGTTGAAATTTTATGTTGAGCAGAATTAACCGCTACAGCGCTGCCCCATTGTCACTCTGGCGTGCCTTTGGGTTGAGGCGCACGCCCAAAGGTTTGAGTCAGGTTTTTGATCCGTTCTGCCAATTCAGGAGTAATTAAGCCACCCCAATATCGCCATTCCCAGTTACCAGTAGGCTTGCCGGGGTAATTCATGCGGGCAGGGGTGCCAAATCCAAAAAAGTCTTGCAGTGGAATAATTGCTAAATTGCTGACAGAGCTAAAGGCAAGCCGAATCAGATCCCAATGAATTCCTTCTGGGCTGATCTGCCCAAAAAAGCGAAGAATCGCCTCATTTTCCCACTCTTCGCGGCTTTCATACCAGCCTACAGTAGTGTCGTTGTCGTGAGTACCAGTATAAACAACGCAGTTTCGAGGAAAATTGAACGGCAGAAAGGGGTTGCCAGGATCGGAACCGAAGGCAAATTGTAGGATTTTCATGCCGGGAAAATCAAACGTATCTCGCAGCTCTTCGACTTCTGGAGTCATCACGCCCAAATCTTCTGCCAAAATCGGCAGTTTGCCTACCTTATCTCGCAGGGTTTCAAAAAATTCCTTTCCGGGTGCTTTGACCCATTCTCCCTTCTCAGCAGTACGGTCTTCAGGTTTAACCTCTGGGTCTAGTTCTACAACCCAAAAGGACTCGAAGCCGCGAAAGTGGTCAATCCGAATCACGTCCACATAGTCCAACATGGCTTCAAATCGCTGAACCCACCATTTAAAGTTGGTTTGTTGGAGATGCTCCCAGTTATAAACCGGGTTGCCCCACAGTTGCCCAGTGGAACTAAAGTAGTCGGGTGGAACGCCTGCCATCAGGTCGAGTTCGTAGGTTTCTTTGTTGAGGCAAAAGTTTTTTGGGTTTGCCCAAACATCAGCACTGTCATGAGCGACATAGATAGGAATGTCACCAATAATTTGAATGTCGCGATCGCCCGCATATTGTTTAAGCTGCGACCATTGGGAGAAGAAAGCAAACTGCAAAAATTTGTGGAAGGTGATTTCGGAATTAAGTCGCTTTCCCCACTGTTCCAATGCTTCGGGCGATCGCGTCACCAATTCTGGTTCCCATTGATACCAACTTGCGCCGCCATGAGCTTCTTTCAGCGCCATAAAGAGAGCATAGTCATCTAGCCAGTAAGCTTTGCTTTCACAAAACCCAGCAAATTTGGTGCGCTGAACTTCCGAGGCTTTTTCCTTGAAGGTGTTGCAAGCTTTATGAAACAGCGGCATTTTGTAGGCGACTACTTTTTCAAACTCAACGCGATCGCCCGAAAATTCTGGCACATGCCATAAATCACCATCCTCCAAAAAGCCACTGTCTTGCAGGAGTTCCAGACTAATTAACAGTGGATTGCCTGCCAAAGCGGAATAGCACATGTAAGGAGAATTCCCGTAGCCAGTCGGTCCTAGGGGTAATACTTGCCAATATTGTTGTCCGCTGGCGGCTAAAAAATCAATAAATTGATACGCCTCTAAGCCTAAATCACCTGTACCATAGCGACCGGGAAACGATGTGGGATGGAGTAAAACGCCGCTGGCTCTGAGTGATGACATGATAAACCTATGTAGTTAAATGGCGGAAAGCGCCAGTTTTCTGAAAGACTATTGAGGAAAATATAACAGTAGTCAGAATGGCTAGGATAAGCAATAGGACGTGAGCCTGAGCATATAAACCACTTCACCCCTAACCCCTGATATCTGCTACATCTATCCTGATTGAGGGCAATGTATCAGCAAGCAGTCTCAAGATAGAGATTTACGAAAATTCAACCACTCGACTGTATCATGCTCAAAACTAACACCCAATCACTCTTTGCATGTCCTATCACAATCCTACGCCCACGGTTGATATCATTATTGAACTAGGCGATCGCCCCCATCGCCCCATTGTATTAATCGAACGACTGAATTTACCCCTAGGCTGGGCACTTCCGGGAGGATTTGTGGACTACGGCGAGTCGGTAGAAACAGCAGCGCAGCGGGAAGCGGCGGAAGAAACTGGATTACAGGTAAAATTGGTGGAGCAGTTTTATGTCTATTCTGACCCAAACCGTGATCCGCGCCAGCACACCTTGAGCGTAGTATTTTTGGCAACGGCGATCGGGCAGCCAACCGCTGGCGACGATGCAAAACATTTGGAATTATTTGAACCCTGGAATATTCCAAGCAATCTTTGCTTTGATCACGATCGCATCTTGCAAGACTATCTGCGCTACCGCAACTATGGGATTCGCCCTAGGTTATGACGAATGGCGAACGGCGAACTCAAAACTCAAAACTCAAAACTCAAAACTCAAAACTCAAAACTCAAAACTCAAAACTCAAAACTCAAAGGTTTTTCTTATGTCTCGTGAAGTAATTCATACCAATTTGGCTCCGGCTCCAGTGGGTCCTTACAACCAAGCGATCGCGGCTTTGGGTCGAATGATATTTGTAGCAGGGCAGATTTCCCTCGATCCTCAGACTGGCGACATTGTGGGATCAGGAGATGTGACGCTGCAAACCGAACAGGCGATCGCCAATCTGAAAGCAATCTTAGTAGCAGCAGGCGCAACGTTGGACGATGTAGTCAAAACGACAGTATTTCTGAAAGACCTAAATGATTTTGTCCCAATGAACACGGTCTATGCCCAGTACTTTAGTGAAACGAATGCCCCGGCTCGTGCCTGTGTGGAAGTGGCTCGGCTGCCCAAAGATTTGCTGGTAGAAATTGATTGCATTGCTGTAGTTGAAGGCTAGATGGGAGTCGATGCGTGGGCTGAATAGGCTGAAAGCGATCGCCTATGCTACTTTTTATGAAGATCCTTTTCTTCTGCCGTTCCTATGACACCTGAAATTCTTAAATCCATCAAAGTTTGGAGCCAATTTATTCACCCTATTTTAATGTGGGTGCTGCTGGCATTGACTGTCTATGCCCTTTATCTGGGGATGAAAGTTCGCAAGACTCGTTCCGCTCAAGGCGACGAGAAGAAAGAATTGATCAAAGGAAAATTTAACCTAAAGCACTATCAGGTCGGTTCCTTATTGCTAGCGCTAATGGTGGTGGGTGCTGTGGGTGCAATGGGCGCAACCTACATTAACAGTGGCAAGCTGTTTGTGAATCCTCATTTAATTGTCGGGTTGAGCATGACTGGAATGATTGCTGTTTCTGCTTCCTTATCGCCGCTGATGCAAAAGGGTAGCGATTGGGCGCGATCGACTCACATTGCTTTGAACCTAGTACTAATGGGTTTGTTTGCGTGGCAGGCAATCACAGGCATTGGCATCATTAAAAACGTCATTAGCCGGATGTAACTGCCGTTAATTTCGTTAATTTACAAAGCTAAAAATTCACAAAGTCCAATGTGGGGCACTTTTTGAGGGTTCCCAGCTTTCTGGTAAGTACCTATTAAGAGATACCCTTACCGCTTTGGGCGATCGCGAATAGCATCATAGCGAGTTAGTAATTCTTTGATGGCAACCACGCTGGTGGCAAGTCCAGTATTATCTTCCAAAACCCCTTTATTAATCCCCACGACTTCACCAGCAGCATTGAGCAATGGACCGCCAGAATTGCCTGGGCTGAGCAGACCTGAACTGAGTTGCAAACTACCCTGCTCAGTCGTGCGAAGAAAGGTTCCAGTTGTCATTGTTCCCGCTTCACCACCAGGACTGCCGATCGCATAGATGCGATCGCCCGATTGCAATCGCCAAGCATTCGTTAGGCTAACAGTTGGCAAAACGATTGGTGCAGTGTTTTTTGTTTTTAACCGCACGATCGCCAAATCGTAGCGCAGATCAAAATCCACAATTTCAGCGGCATAGACTTCCCCTGTGGCAGTTTTTACGGCTAGCGAAGTGGAGTTTTCAACCACATGTTTATTGGTCAAAACTAGTCCATTTGTTCGGATAATCATCCCAGATCCCAACTCTTTCGCTCCATACACTGTCACGATCGCTCTATTTACTTTTTGAAAGATGGCATTCTCCTGGTTTTTTTGGGATTTTAGAGGAATAAATGGTTTATGATTCTCAGCTTGAATTGCGTTGTCCTGATTCAGATGATTTTTTTCTGCCTCTGCTGAAACCAAAATTTTTAGAAAAGTGGCAGTTATAGAGGCTAAACCTAACAACACTAAACCACCGCTAATCATCAAATAGTTCGTTTTCATGCCTCAAGATCCATCAAAATTCATACTTTTGCGATCGCTTGGATTGAGCATAATTACTCAAACGGCTACCAGAAAAAATAATGTGTGCTGCTTGATTGGGTCTACAACTACTGATCCAACCCAATCAGCACTTGGGTTCAACACTTGAGTAAAGTATTCTCCATCTGAATGCATTCAATTAAAACCTTGCTGCTACTATGATTCTGCTGAGTTTCTAACAGTTAAAAGACCATTAACATTGCGCGTCGGTCATCTTCTTCAGAACAGTGAACCAGGAAATGATTGTGAATTTTAAAGATAGATTTATCCAGCTTGCTAGTGGACTTGCAATTAGCATCAGCCTAGCAGGATGTAGCACCGTTCAAACTCAAGATCAATCTGCTCCCTCTAATAGTGCTTCATCGCCTAATTCTTCTCCAAAAATCAGTCAAACTTCTGAAGCAACTCCTAGCCCTACAGCCTTAAAGGTAACGCCCAGATCAACCCCTCAACCCATTCAAGCATCTCCACAATTGAATCCGCCCTTGACGGTAGAAAAATTAAAAAATGCGGAATACTTCTTCCTAGCCAAAGGACCTATCAAGTTAACCAATGGCAAATATACAGATAAAAACACCCAACGAACTATCTCTTTAGATGATGTTGTAGCCTATGGCGATCTAAACAAAGATGGTGTAAAAGATGCGGTTGCATCGCTCAGGGTAACAATTCCCAACTCTGGCGATGTCACTTATTTGATTGCCGCAGTAAACGAGCAGGGAAACCCTAAAAATATTTCTGCGGAATTTGTGGGATCTCAAGTCAGAGTAAAGGCGATCGCAATCAAACCCAATGCCACAATCGAAGCAAAAATCCAACAATTTCGACCCGGCGATCCAGAATGCTGTCCTAGTTTAGAACTGTTGCGAACCTACAAAATCCGTGATTCAAAAGCATCCATTGAGACGAAGGCTGCCCCTAAAAAATAGAGAGCAATCGGCTTTGATTCAAAGTAAGAAAAAATTAACAATTAACTCTACCAATAATTCTATTAAGAAGCGTATGGTAGACTAAGTTGTCATTTTCCACTATGTAAAGTTTATCATTTTCGACGTTTTGATAAAGTTTGCAGATATGGATAAATGCGATTTTTGTACACTCAACACTGCAAGTCTTCAAAAGTGCATTGCATCGCTTTATTAGTAATGCGATCGCTGTTTGGAAGTCTGAGCAGGTGAAGATTAAGCGATCGAGGAGCTTATGGAATTACTAGCTTTTGTTCATACGGCTGTCCATTATGAAGATCCCACCCCTGATCCAGAGGTGACATTGTTAAATCAAGCACATCTCAAGGCTTCGGGTTCTACCCTGATGACGTTAGCAGGTGCGGCTGTAGTAGCGGCATCTATTAGCAGTGGAAATGCAATGGCTGCAACCGAGTCCTATGGTGCGGGGGCATCCGGCGATGAAGTGACTCACATTCAAAAAGCCCTAGGCATTGAAGCCGATGGCTCATACGGTGCAAAAACCGAAGCATCGGTCATGGATTTTCAAGTGCGTCAAGGCTTGAAGCAAGTGGATGGAATCGTGGGCAAAGAAACCGCAACAGCTTTGGGCTTAAACGAAAAGTATAAGCCTGTAGATTGGGGCGTTGTTAACACCAACAGCGGTATTGGCTTAAATATTCGCAGTGGTCCAGGGCTTGACTACCGCCGGATTGGAGGTCTGGAAGAAGGCGAAATTATCGATACCTATGGTGAAGTTGTTTCCTATGATCACCATGGATATAGTTGGCAACGCAGATCTAACGGCGGATGGGTCGCTACAGAGTATGTGGACAATTATTATGAACCCACCAGCTACGAAGAAGTGAGTTATCACGGAGGTCATCATTACGATGACTACTACTACAGCCCGTCTTCTTATAGCGGTGGTCATGTCAGAACCAACACTGGAATTGGCTTAAATATTCGCTCCGGTCCAGGGTTAGGTTACAGCATTAGAGATGGTGCTTATGAGGGTGAGCATCTTTCTACAGTCGATGGACCCGTTTACCGAGATGGATACGCTTGGGAAGAACTTCCCGATGGTAGCTGGGTTGCTTCGGACTATTTAGAGTAGTTCCTAGTTCTACATAGGGCTGCAAAGTAAGGCTAATTTGACTAACAGGGATGCAGAAGTTCACGTCTGCATCCTTTAATTTTTAGGCTCACCAAATAAGTAGCTTAAGCGATTTTGCTGAAGAAATTCTTTAACTACGTTGATGCTGGTGGCAAAACTGTTGCGATCGCCCCCATTACTCTCAGGCTGTTTGGCAACTCCTTTATTCACGCCAATCATCTCTCCTTGAGCATTGAGCAACGGTCCACCAGAACTACCCGGTTTTAGCAAAACATTGGACTCCAAATCTCCATTGGAGCGAATTTTGAGCAACTGCCCTTCAGTCAAAACTCCTGCCTGACCTAAAGGACTGCCGATCGCGCAAACAGCCTGACCCACCTCAGCACTCCTTTTAGAAGTCAGCCGCACAATGGGTAAAAGTGCCTGAGTTTCAAGTTGAACCAACGCTAAATCATTGCGGCGATCGGTGGCAAGCACCCGCCCATCATAGCGATCGCCCTCTAAGGTTTCGACATAGAGCGATCGCTGTCTGAGGCGACTGACTACATGATCATTGGTTAACACCAACCCACTAGGACTAATAATGCTACCAGAACCAACCTCTCGCCCCGCATAAACGGTGACCACTGCCTCCCCTGCTGACTTGCACCCGGTAGTAACCGAGGACTCAGCAGAGAAAGGAGCTTGCGCCATATCGGGTTCAGCCTGAACTGGATTATGCCCATTCGCATCAGGTGAAACCGGAAAAATAGCAGAGGGTAAAGAACGGTAGGGCTGAGTTGATCCCGACTCAGTACGCAGCATTATGCCAAAATCAGACGCGCCCTGAGTTGGCAAAAAGACTGTAAAAATACGGGCTACTGAAATAAGAACCGCTGCCCAAAGTAAACCTTTCAACCCCATTCAGTCTGAAACCCGCAAAGAACAGTGCCATTGTATTAAAACAGCAGCTTTAATCTAACAATTTTTCAGCGATCGCCAGTGGATCTATTCTTTTACAGATCTTTTACAGAGTGGCTATCCAAATCCATCTCCGACTTGTGAAAAAACCAGCGATTGGAGCGCTTTGGAATCGTCAGTCCGTAGGTCTGGTGAAAATCTTCTAAGACTTTGCGAGTCAGCCGAGTAGAAACCTGGCGGACAATTTGGCACAGCAGGCGATCGCCCGTGCTTTGAATCAGCGCCTTTGGCAACGCATAAATAAACCGAGGAAACTGAATTGTCACTGTCAAATCTAGCTGCCATTGCACACAGGTAATCACCGATTCAACTCCGCGATCGCTGCGAACTTCTTCATCCTCAGATGGCACTTCCACTAGTTCCATCGCTGCCCGAAAATCAACATCGTATCCCGCTGCACTGTATCCCGGCACTGGCACAGTCACAATCCGATAAACGCCTTCCTGTTGTGGCAACAAATCTAGCCCGATTTTTGGTTCTACCTCATAGCCAAACGAGCCAAAGCGACCAATCAATAAGGCGTAACTATTGGTGCCAATTGGCTCAACTTTCATGGGATGGGCACATCGACGAAACCATTCATGATGCTGATCTAAATAGTGGGAAACCGTGGGCACATGGGCGCACATTTCCATGCGATCTTTAAACTGACTATTAAAACGAATTGGCTCATTCACAAGCTGAGCAGCATCCTTTGTAACTGAAACTGAATAGTCCGCATTCGATAAGACCGACGCAGCGTTGATTACGCCATTAGGCACTTCAGCAGGTTGTTTGGTAAAACGATATGACTGCATTCGCTTCGGATTCCCAAGTACTGACAACTTTATTTAAGAGTTCCCTCATAAGCGGGATTTCTATCGAATCAATGAACCACTATCTTAAGCATAGCTAGCAGAAATTGGTGAGGCGATTTAGATATTTTTTCAATCGTCGGCGCATTCTTTTTGGGTCAATTGACTATAGCGATGATTAACAACGATATCAGCCCCTTATAAAGTAGCGCCGATCATTGCTGCAATAATCAGTAACATATCATTCTAGTTGAGGGTTTATTTATGAAAGCGTTTGTGGCTGGAGCAACAGGTGAAACTGGTCGCAGAATTGTATTAGAGCTTGTTCAGCGGCAAATTCCAGTCCGAGCGTTAGTTCGGGAATTAGAATCCGCCCGCTCAATTTTGCCTGCTGAAGTAGAACTAGTCGTGGGAGATGTGCTAAAGCCAGAAACACTCAGCAACGCGATCGCCGATTGTACGGTGGTGCTATCCGCAACAGGCGCTCGTCCTGGTTTTGATCCAACAGGTCCCTATCGCGTCGATTTTGAAGGCACCAAAAATCTGGTTAATGTGGCAAAAGGGAAGGGAATTGAGCAATTTGTCATGGTTTCCTCTCTTTGTACCTCTCAGTTTTTTCATCCCTTAAACTTATTTTTTCTCATCTTAGTTTGGAAAAAACAGGCAGAAGAGTACCTACAAGCTAGTGGAATCCCTTACACAATCGTGCGACCGGGTGGCTTGAAAAATGAAGATAACGCGGATGGCATAGTCATGTCTGGCGCAGATACTTTATCGGAAGGCAGCATCCCTCGAACCAAAGTTGCTCAGGTCTGTGTGGAAGCACTGTTTTTGCCTTCATCTCGCAATAAAATCGTTGAAATTGTGGCAAAATCGGAGGCTTTATCACAACCTTATGAACAATTATTTGCTGGGGTTAGTTGAGCAAATTTTTCTGTAAGAGTTTGATTACAGCAAGAAGCGATCGAGGGCTGCCTTTAATTCCTGAATTTCTGTTTCAATACTGCCGTCACGAGCGGCACGGGCAATACATTCGGTCAAATGATCATCCAAAATAATCCGGGCTACCCGGTCTAAGGCTCCGCGAACTGCTGCCACTTGAACTAGCACATCGGGACAGGGGCGATTTTCTTGCACCATTGCTTTGATGCCGCGAATATGCCCCTCAATACGAGACAACCGATTGACTACTTTCCTTAGTGATTCCTCAGTATGAACATGGGGATGGCTTTTAGATAAATGGGTTTGAGAATGACCACTCTCTTCAATTTCTACATCATGTGTGTGAGGAGGCTTAGAAGTGGTCATGCAGATTGCTGGAAATGAACGTATCTGTCGATTTTAGCTTAGGTGTTCCTGGAAATCGCATAGGAAGCCTCTACTATCAAATGCACAGACAAACGCATAGACAATTTTTCTAGGACGGTAACCCCTACTCAGCCGTATCTCCTCTAGATGGATAGAACCATTCTAAGCCTGTCAAAATGGTGAAAAGGTTTGGCAGCGTTCGCTTTCGCTTAATAGTGGGCTGCCAATTCCTAATTTGAGCAATGTCGAAGGTATGTGATATGCATGTTGTCAACCTTTTTGAGTTTCTGCGCCGTTTTGCTTATCCTACGATCGCCTTTGGAATGTCAGTGCTTCTGATCTTTCAAACCTTGCCTAGTGCGGCTGCGGCGAGTTTAGAACCTGCCCCCCTCAAGGCGGAGGATGTGGTGAGTGCGGCTGTGTTACCTAAAGTGGAATTGAGTAAGGGAAGTTTTGTTGCCGCCGCCGTAAAAGCAGTCGGTGCTTCTGTGGTGCGAATTGACACAGAACGCACGGTGACCCGGCAACGCTCTAGTGATCCGCTGATGGATGATCCCCTATTTCGCCAATTTTTTGGAGGCGACTACTATTCACAAATTCCCCGCGAAGAGCGAATGAGAGGGCAAGGATCGGGGTTCATTGTGGATCAAACTGGGGTAATTTTGACCAATGCTCATGTTGTGGACAAAGCCGATCGCGTCACCGTGACTCTGAAGGATGGGCGAGTTTTTGATGGCACTGTGAAAGGGGTTGATGAGGTGACTGATTTAGCCGTCGTTAAAATTGATGGTAAGGCGTTGCCAATTGCGACTTTGGGCAATTCGGATAGTATTCAGGTGGGAGATTGGGCGATCGCGGTTGGCAATCCTTTAGGGTTAGATAACACGGTCACTTTAGGAATTGTTAGCACCCTAAAGCGTTCTAGCGCCCAAGTGGGCATTCCCGATAAACGCTTAGATTTTATTCAAACAGATGCCGCCATTAATCCAGGAAACTCTGGGGGTCCGTTACTGAATGACCAAGGCGAGGTTATTGGGATTAATACAGCAATTCGGGCGGATGCTATGGGCATTGGCTTTGCAATTCCAATTAATAAAGCGAAGGAAATTGAAACCCGTTTGGCAAAAGGAGAGCGAATTACACATCCTTACTTGGGCGTACAGATGACGACCCTTACACCAGAACTGGCGAAGCAGAATAATACTGATCCTAACTCAGCCTTTTTAGTGCCCGAAATTAAGGGAGTCGTCGTTGTGCGGGTGTTGCCAAACACTCCAGCCGAAAAAGCGGGATTACGCCGGGGCGATGTGGTCACCAATATTGATGGACAAGCGATCGCAACGGCTGAACAGCTACAGCAACTAGTGGAAAGTAGCCAAGTTGGGCAAACACTGAAACTACAAGTGCAACGCGGCAATCTCAGCAAGCAGCTACTTGTAAAAACGGCTGAACTGGATAATGCCGCTTAGTATCGATGAGTGAATAGGTGGGGGAGTTATCCAGCATATCCATCTACTCACCTATTTTTCCTTATCTCGTTTCGTTAACTTGCATCTCAGCTTATAGGTGCACACTTTTAGCGAAAAGAAATGGCGAAAAGAAAAGTAGACAATAGCTAGGGAACCAGAGGAGCAGGGGGATCAGTTATGGCACCCAAACCAGGCTGCACGGATGGTAAGTCCAAATTAGGCGTAACCTGGGGCGCTGTAACAACATTTGCCGCTGGAACTGCTGGAACTGCTGGAACTGCTGGAACTCCTGCCCCTCCTGGAACTGCCGGAACTGCTGGAATTGCCGGAACTGCTGGAATTGCCGGAACTGCCGGAGGCGTGATAGTAGGAGTAATAACGACTGGTGTTGGAAGAGGTGTTACGACAGGTGGCGCAATTACTAAAGCGGGTGGCGTTACGGGCGGAATTGCGGCAGGTACGGGTGCCGGGGGGGCAGGTGCAAATGCGGGTGGCGTGATTAGTGCCGGGGGGGCAGGTGTAAATGCGGGCGGCGTAGTTGGGTTTCCTATAGCCACAGGCGGGGTTACAGGAGCAGGAAGATTGTTGGGGGGAATAATTGGCGGAGTGGCAACTTGGGGCGGGGGTGTTGCAGGAGCAGGAAGGGGACGAGGCGGGACAATCGCAGGGGGGCTAACCTGAGCAGGGATTCCTGGATTTGTAGGCTGCACAGGTAGAGACGGTAGGATGGTGGGCTGCGGTTGCAGTGCCCCAGTAGGGACTTGGAATGGTTGATCCGGGTCACTATACTGCTTTAAGGTAGCGAGTACAGAAGACCATTCATAGGCGTTTTTATTGGGATCAAAGGCTGGGACAGGAGAGATTTGGGAAGTTACAGAAGTTGCGATCGGCAAAAGACTACCAGAACGATTTTCTGCCGACAGTGCCCAAGGTGGAGTATTTGACACGCTTTCCGGCTTATTGTTTGCAAATATCTGAGCTTTTCGAGGGGCTGCCATTTCCTGCCCAACCGCCTCTAAGCCCTGCATATCAATGTCTTTGACTAATGGGCTAGTGTCGTAAAACGCCTTTAAATCAAAATCGTAGATACCTATTTGATTTTTATGCACCGTCCCTAGTTGTCCAGCTTTCAAAACATAGGTTTGAGAGCCATCTGCATTAGAAATTTCGATCGCACTATCCGTTAAAGCTCCAACGATAGTTACGCCCGTATCTTCAAGGTAGCGAACAAATAAAGCAGAACCGCGAATTCCCGCCACTGCGTTAGGGGTGTTCACCTGAGTTCGTCCTCGACCCGGTGGAATCAAAAGCAGCACGGTTCCTTTTTCCAAACGCAGGTTGCGCGTGTTTGGAATGAAGCGGAAAATAGCTCTCTCCCCAATTCTGGCAAGGGAGTTATCGTTAAAGCGAAGCTCTGCCATTGCCTGACGATAAGTCTGTAGCGAATCGCCTGGAGTCATGTTGTCTGCTTTTTTAGCAGGGCGCGACTTGGGTTGCTCTTTCAAGAAAAGCTCAACCTGATTCCGTAAATCCCGAACTGTTGCACGAGTTAAAAGAGTCTGAGCATTGGCTGTCAAAGGGAATGACGCAATGCCAGAACTGCAAAGAGCGACTGCAAAAGTGGTGAGAAGTTGCTTATGCATAAAACTCCAAGCGTTTAGGCTGATCCATACAAACTTTAGCCTAATTATAGAATTAGGCAATATTCATAAAGGTACACCTATGATAGCTACGTAAATTTTCTGAGAATTCTCAGGGATAGAAACTTGATGAAATCTTCATATAAAAAAGAAAGAGTTCTTAATAAAAATTTGTGGAAATCAATCAAATGCCTATGAATACTACTTTTGAGTGATGCGATCGCACCGAGTTTTCTGGACTAATATCGCTATGTGCTTACAAATAGAGAAGACATCCACAGGTTGGCAACGGGTTGGCATTAATCCTTTGCTTAAACAAATGATTGCCTAGTGGGTAGTCTCAGTAGTTTCGCGGGTTCCAAATTGTCACTTTGTCTCAGTGCGAAGCCTTTCATCTCACAGATTTCGCTGTTGCGCCTTAAACAAGGGCAGCAAGCCCTGCTCTGGTTAATTAGCTTGTTAGGATTAGGAGCCTATCCTGCTGACTGTGCCCCACCTAGAAACTCCCTGCCGAGTGATGCGGCTGAAATTCAACCTACATTAAATTTTCTACCTTTTGTGCAGCCCAATTTACAAGAGGCTAAGCCATCCCTCTCTTCAAGTTCCTTTAAGGTTCTTGCCGAATTGCATCCGATGAAAAAAGACCTGGAAAGCGCTATTCCCTCAATGAACCCTACTACAAAAGCTGCTTTTGGGTTAACCAGGTCTTCTTATAGTGCAGCCAGTCTAAAACTATCTTCCAAATTGCCTTCAGTCGTTTTTACTGCAAGTAAGCTCAACGCTTTAGAACCTACTGACGTTGAAGTCCTCCTACTTGAAGGGGCAGACGATCTCGCGCCTGAATCTTTACAAAAAAACACAGTAACTCAACCCATTTTGGCGATCGATCCCGATTTAGGAAATCTGCAGCTGCAAGAATCATCGGATCGTCCTATTGTTCCCGGCAATCCATCCGATCCCAATAGTCCATTTGTCCCCCCGATTCCCGTTGGTTGCGATCCAGAATTAGGGTGTTTGCGGTTACAAAGTCCCAAAACCACTGCCGCACCCGCGCCAGTCATGTATCTGCTGCCACGGCTAGACATTTTTAGGAGCAGCAATATTTTGGCTGGATTAGACCCTGTTGAAGACAGTTTAATCAGACCCGCCGTCTCTTTACTGGTTTTGCCTGCTTTAGGATCTAGCACTTACCTTAATGTTTCAGCAGAAGGGGCGCTCAATCAGTATTTCAATTTAACCCAATTTAATTACAGTGAACTAAAGTTGAAAGCTGGCATTTTTCAGCGCTTATCACCTTCCATGTCAGCAGAAATTGGCTGGACGAATCAACAATTTTTCATTTCAAATGATCAAATTTTTGGATTGTCAGCCGGGACTCGGTTCTTGAATGATCATTCAATTCGGTTTGAGCTAAGCCGTCAAGATCGACTTACTAAAAACCTATCGCTTAATTCGTTTTATCAGTTTCGCCTTAGTTTTGCTGAACCGAGCGATCGCTCTCGGATCATCAATGTGGTGTCACTTTCCTTGAACTACACTCTAAATCCGCGCCTTCAACTTGGGTTAGATTATCAATTTGCATCCGCTAACTTTACGACGCAGCCCCGAACCGATTTATACCATCAAGTGCTAGGGAGGGTGAGCTATAGCGCTTTCCGAACTGCACAAATTAGTCTATATGGCGGCATTAGTACAGGAAGTTCAACCGAATCTACAATCAATTTCAATAGTTTTTTGCTCGGAATTAGCGTGAGTTTTAACCTAGTTCTTTTCTAATTTGACTCAGATTGGGGTAATAACTCTAAAATTTCTTGAGCCGCGCGATCGCAGGCTCCAGGTTTACCCAATGCTTCAGCCATTGCTTGATAGTTTTCTAGCATGGTTTGCCGACGCTGAGCGTTTAAAAGCAGGTCGAGCGATTCTTGAATCAGGTTTTCTGCGGTTGCGTCCTCTTGCAAAAACTCTGGCACAATTTGCCTCATTAACACGAGGTTTGGAGGGGATACGAAAGGCACTGCAAACTTTAGCACTCGGTTTAAGATCCAAGCGGTGACTGAGTTCACTTTATACAAAACTACCTGCGGCACATTTAATAAGGCAATTTCTAGATTGACGGTGCCTGATTTTGTGATGGCTAAATCCGCTGCGGCGATCGCGCGAAGGGTGGTAGACGCATCGCTGCGAGGATCAGGATGTTGGGTCTGGTGCGACGAATCCTCCAGCACGGTTGCCCGGAGTCCGTAGGTTTGAATTGCTTGCTCGATCGCAGGACGATATTTTTCTAGGGCTAAGGGAATCCAAAAATGAATCTTGGGTAGCTTGGTTTGAAGGGCTTGAGCCGCTTGGCAAATGACGGGCAATAGATAGTGAATTTCTTGTTGACGAGAAGCGGGTAACAGCACTACTGCGATTTGGTCAGGGGGAATCCCTAATGCTGACCGCGCAGTTTCACGATCGGGTGCTGTTTGCAGGCGATCGATTAAGGGATGTCCTACCCACCTGACCTGCGCTCCTTTTTTTTCAAAATAGCGCGCTTCCTCTGGAAAAATTGCTAGCACCCGCTGGGTTGCCCGAACAATCAAATCGGATCGAAAAAATTTGACTCCCCAAAACCAGTCATCTCCCCACACCCATTCTTGAGGCGCAATATAGTACACCACGGGCACTTGCGGAGAGTGGGTTGATAAATAGTCGCAGAACGCAAGATTGGGTCCCATGTAGTCGATTAAAACCACTAGATCCGGGGGATGCCGTTTGAAATAGTGTTTGACTTGACGCTGCACTTTTAGCACTGGCAAGATAAACCGCAGGGATTCGATAATACCAATTGAGCCGATCGCGCTGGTATGTCCCAGAAGTTTTGCTCCGGCAGTTGCCATGCGATCTCCGCCCAACGCCAAAATTTCTAGCTGCACTCCGCTTGCTTGAGCGTGTCGCTGCAATGCTTCGATTAAAAGTGCCCCCTGCATGTCACCAGAAACTTCACCCGTGCTGATAAAAATGCGTGCAGTGTTGCTCATTAGATAGGGAGAAACCAGTAGGGGCAGGGGCGATCGCCAGATTGAGTGGGCATTACTTCGCTTTTATTCCTCAATTTCATCCGATTTTGCGCCCGGAGTAGAGCCGCGTCGTCCTTCTTGTTTAGAGAGTTTCAGAAACCGATGCAGATGGTGAAGTGGGTCATTATCGGGTAAAGTTTCTAATTTTGCGATCGCATCGCTGAGGGGTAAATCAGAGCGATAGAGTATCCGAAAGGCTTGCTTTAAAGATTGGAAAACTTTTCCGTCTTCCACATCCATCAGCCCTGCGCGTTTGAGACCGACCAAATTGAGCGATCGCACCCGTGCAGCATTCCCTTCCACCAACATATAAGGCGGAACATCGCGGGTGATGCGACTCATCCCGCCAATCATTGCCAATCGCCCAATCCGAACGCCTTGATGAACTCCGGTCATGCCCCCAATCCGAGCCTGCGATTCAATATGAACATCGCCGCCTAAAGAGACCGCATTGGTGATAATCACCTCGTTTTCAATCACGCAATTATGGGCAATGTGAGTATATGCCATCAGCAAATTGCCGTTCCCAATCAGCGTGATCTCATCGGCATAGGTAGCGCAGTTAATCGTGACATATTCTCGAATGCGGTTGTCGTTGCCAATTTTAACTAAGCTTTCTGTGCCATCGTATTTTTTATCTTGAGATGCCAGACCGATCGCGGCTCCTGGGAAAATTTGATTTCGTTCTCCAATTTCTGTCCATCCATCCAACACCACATGCGAACCGATCACAGTATCGGCTCCCACTTTCACCTTGGCACCAATTACAGCGTAAGGTTCCACCGTCACAGTTGGGTGTAGCTCGGCTCCGGGGTGAATAACTGCGGTTGGATGAATCAGAGTTGCCATAGAAGTGATAAATGGTAAATGATGAGCTTCTGGATGATGAGTTGCAAAACCCGAAGCTCAAGTCGCTTTAGTCTACCAGCGAAAACATGAATTCACCTTCGGCGGCGAGTTGCCCATCGACTTCAGCCCGACCTCGCATTTTGCCAAACCGACGGCGTTTGACGCTTAATAGTTCCACTGTCATGATCAATTGATCGCCTGGAACCACAGGACGGCGAAACCGAACGCCATCAATGCCTGCGAACATAAACAACCCCCCCTGGAGGTCAGCCATTTGAGTGAGCACGATCCCGCCAACCTGCGCCATTGCTTCCACAATTAGGACACCCGGCATAATTGGACGATCCGGAAAATGCCCTTGGAAATGGGGTTCATTAAAGGTGACGTTTTTAATGCCAACCGCGTACTTTCCGGGGAGATAGTCAATAATGCGATCGACTAAAGCAAATGGATAGCGATGGGGCAAAAGCTTTTGAATGTCTTCAAGCGACAAAATATTGCCAGAGGCTATAGCATTCGTTGAAACGTCTGTTTCAGGCTGGGTAGGAGCCTGCCGATGGGTGGGGGCTGTATCAGCAGTATTGACATCAGTAAGAGTTGACATGGGCGAAGTTTAATAAGCGTGCGATGTAGAGACGTGGAATACGATTGGGTACTTAGTCCCCGACCTTATCATGATTGTGGTGTTACGGGCACCTTGATTCGGAGTGTATTCAGCGATCGCGCCAGTTGGGTATGCAAAGAATGGCTAGCTTTATATGCCATAAAATGAGCCGTTGGCATGTCCAATAAACTTAAATCTCCTATCAAATCTAAAAGTTTGTGACGCGCCGGCTCATTTGGAAATCTTAATGGTGGGTTAAGCCATCCTTCAGCACTACAGACCAAAGCATTTTCTAAACTACCCCCTTTAATCAATCCATTCGCACGCAGATACTCAATTTGGTGCGCTAAGCCAAAGGTGCGGGCTGGGGCAATTTCAGCGGCGAAGGATGAATGAATGGTTAAATAAGCCGCATTGGGTGACCAGCTATGCCACTGATTGCCGATCGCCCCTAGGTCAAAATCAATCCCATAGGTAAACCGCAGTTCGGCAGCAGGAATCGCCGCAACAAAAGCATCTGCTTCCTGAATCCAAACGGGTGACTCCAACGACCAGATGGAGCGCAGTGCGGCTTGGGCAACAACTCCAACTTGGGCGATCGCGGCTGTCCACTCCTGCGCTGAGCCATCAAGCAATGGAGCCTCTGCTCCATCGATTTCAATTCGAGCATTGTCTACTCCCATGCCCACCAAGGCTGCTAGCAAATGTTCCACGGTGCGAACCGTTGCCTTACCAACAGCAAGCTCTGTTGACAGCATTGTTTGACCCACCGCATCGATATGAGCAGGAATTTCAGGAAAATTTGGCAGATCAACGCGGACAAACCTCCGTCCTGAGCCTGGGGGTGCCGGCAATACGCGAACCTGCGTCAGTGAGCCAGTATGTAGCCCAATCCCTGACAAAGTAAGCTCCCCCCCCAAGGTATGCTGAACTGGCTCCGTTAAGAATTTCAACCTCTGATTGTCTTGCCCTCTGACTCCTGCCTCCATTAGAACCGTTCTCCAATACCAAAGTTTATCCGAGTGTCGCCCTGGTCGTTTATACCAAAGTCTACCCGAATTGGACCCAGTGGAGATTGAACCCGAACACCCGCGCCATATCCATACCCACTGCCAGGTTTCCCCCGAACTCCCCCCGGATTGCCTGGAACTAGACCCTGAGAGCCGAACCCGTAGGCTCCATCAACAAAAAGGGCACCCGAAAAGATAGAGACAATGGGAAAGCGATATTCAATCGTTCCCTGAACGAACGATCGCACGGCGGCTAGATCTCCTTCATCGTAGCCTCGAACTGAGTTTGCGCCGCCCAACGGAAACGCTTCATAGGGGGGCAAATCTCCAATGTAGTTGCCGCCTTGGACATTAAAAGCAAACGTTTGTGGACAATCGCTCGGTCTTGGATTCACAACCCGACAGCCTTTGGAAATGCGAAGGAACTGCACTGGAATATAAAAGCTGTAATTTCCGCGAAGACGATTAAACAAAATATTGCCTGACCCCAGCGGAATCGATTGCTCCGTTCCTAGTCTTAAAAATGAGCCGCTAGTCGGTCTAGTCGGATCATTACGGCGATCTTGCACTACTCCAAATTGCAGCGCCAACAAGTCATCCCGTCCAGTGCCGCTAAAGCTCAAATTATTTCCAAGCTCATCCAATGGGCTTAAGTCGCCATCGCGATCGCGAATCGAAACTCGCTGATATTGCAACCCTAACGATGCAGTCCACTCAGCCCGTTTAAACACATTCCGACTCAGAGGGCGCGTAAAGCTAATAAATCCGCCTGAGCGCAAAATCCGGGGAGTTTCACCATTGGGTAAGTTCACCTCCGGATCACCCCCATCAAAGATTAGCGAAATCGTGCGTCGCCGAAACAGATTGATAGTGTAAGAAGTGCGGAATGGATCGCCCCCAATCCAAGGATCGGTAAAACTTAAGTCAAATAGGAGTTCTCGTTGCCCCACTTGAACTTCAGCCGAGAGCTTTTGGTTATTGCCCCCTAAGTTCTGCTGTTGATAGCCCACTGAGCCAAACAAACCGCTGGCAGAGCTAATCCCGGCACTCGCAAAAATTGATCCGGCATTCTTCTCCGCCACATTAGCAACAACAACGACTTTGCGGGGATCGGTTTCGCTTGGCTGGAGCGATAGCCGCACGTCTTCAAAAATTCCTAACCCAAAAGCGCGCTGTAAATCTTGTTCGACAATTGCCCGATTAAAAATGTCTCCAGGCTTTGTTTGAAATTCACGCTTAACGATGAAATCGCGAGTGCGTCCTCGTATCGGATTGCCCTTGGCATCTTTGTCATCCCCGTCTTTATTAATGAAGCGAACTCGAATCTCTTCGACTTCACCTTCAGCCACTTGTAAGGTGACAATGCCTTCAGGGGAAACGGCTGGAGCATCTAAAACCTGTGCCAGAACGTATCCGTTCTTTTGATACCATTCGTTGACCTTTTTGATGCCGTCTTGGAGACGATTCAGGTTCAACACTTGACCGTATTGTTCGCTGAAAGTCTCAGTTAGAATCGCCTCTGGCAGAACCCGATTGCCTTCGACCTTAACGGATTGCAGCACCGGGTTGACCTGAACTTCGAATGTTACCCGCACTCCCAAAGGGGTATCTTCAGGCACCGCTTTTACATTTGAGAAATAGCCAGTCGCAAAAATAGCATTGATGTCTTCTTGAAGCTGCGATCGCGTCGTGGTGCGTCCAGGCTGCGTTTTTATGACTCCATACACCTCGTCTTGCAGAGTTTGGTCGGCTCCCTTAATTAAGACTTCGCCAACCAGAACCCTAGGCTCAGGTTCAGCAGAGCCAGCAGGGGCGGTAGGTGCAGTGGGGTCGGCGGGTGTAATAGGATCAATAGGGATGGCAGGATTAGGATCACCGGGAGTCACTTCTGGATCAGGAGGAGTGATGGGCGCAGTAGGGGCAGTAGGCAGTTGAAAGGTGGGTGCAGTTTGTTGAGGTGCAGTGGGTGAAAGCGGATTAACACGGATTCGATCAGGCGACTCTTGCTCTGCATTTTGGGCAACAAGAGGCGGCGTAGTCAGCAAATCTACCGGGGAGATCTGGGATGAATCGGGAGTAGACGAATCGGGAGTAACAGCGGTTTCGGTTTCGCTATCAATCGGCTGGCTCAAACTGGCATCTAAGTTTTCTGAGGGCGCAGGCGCGATCGCTTCTTTTAGCGTTGCCAATTGCAAAGATGGATCAGTCGCGATCGCTTCTGCCCCAGACTGATCTGGACTCGCTTGAGGAGCAGCTTGCGCTTTGACAGAGTGTGATAGTCCAACGGTTGCAGAAGCCGCCAGGAAAGCTACCAATAAGGGAGATAACCGCATCTTGTTCACGCTATATTGCACAACCACACACCAAATCCTGTTAAAGCAGGCTAGAAAGGACACAGTCAATCACTCAAACAGCGAGGATAGGCTGTAAAAAGTCAGCCGTCAAATTTTACCGCATCAATGCGTACCAATACTTAACATACTCGCTAAGTTTGAATTTCTATATTGAATGTGCCAATACTCGCTGCATGACTAGCTGATAAGCAGACTCAATTTCGCCTAAGTTATTGCGGAATCTATCTTTATCCATGACGCGCCGAGACGGATCGGTTTCTGATTGATTCCATAACCGACACGTATCAGGACTAATTTCGTCTGCAAGGATTACCTGTTGCTGGTGATCTAGCCCAAATTCCAGTTTGAAATCGACTAAAGTGATGCCGCATTCTTGAAAGAAATGAGTCAAAATATCGTTAATTTTAAGCGCCATGGCAGCTAGCTGATCGACTTGTTCAGGGGTAGCAAGTTTCATGAGCAACAGGCGATCGCGCGTGAGCAAGGGATCACCCAACTCATCGTTTTTATAGTAAAACTCGACTAAAGGGGGTGAAATCAAAGTGCCTAACTCTAACCCAGTTTGTTTGCAAAGGCTGCCCGCTGCAACATTGCGAATCACCACTTCTAGAGGAATAATAGTGACTGCTTTCACCTGCATCTCAGCGTCACTCACCTGCTCAATAAAATGAGTTGGGATTCCGGCTGTTTCTAGCTGCCGAAATAAATGGCTAGCAATGGTACAGTTCATAGCTCCTTTACCTGGAATGGTGCCGCGTTTTTGAGCATTAAACGCAGTAGCATCATCCTTAAAAACAGAGAGCAATATATTCTCAGTCTTAGTTGAATAGAGGATTTTTGCTTTACCTTCATAGAGTTTTTGATGGGTCATGCAATGGCTACCTGGATGAACGGAAGAATAGAGTTAGGCTAACAATTTGGAAGCAAGGTTGTTTAGGCGATCGCGTCCTGAGACAATCATCCCTTACAGTAGAAGAGGTTGTCGGTACAATTGTCTCACTCTATTTCTTAATTCTGATGTCTTCGCCTGACTCTGCCCAACCCCTTTGGCTTAGCATTTTACGGTTGCTTCGCTGGGATAAACCCGCTGGACGCTTAATTTTAATGATCCCGGCGCTGTGGGCTGTGTTTTTAGCTGCACGAGGAACGCCACCGCCTTTGTTGGTCGGGGTGATTGTGTTGGGTACGTTGGCAACGAGTGCTGCTGGATGTGTGGTAAATGACCTGTGGGATAGAAATATTGATCCCAAGGTCAAGCGAACCCGCAATCGTCCATTGGCATCTCGTGCGTTGTCGATTTGGGTCGGCGTGGGAGTGGCGATCGCGTCTTTTATCTGTGCCTGGGTTTTATCTCTTTACCTGAACCTGCTTACATTTTGGCTCTGTGTTGCTGCCGTGCCGGTTATTGTGCTGTATCCCTTAGCAAAGCGAGTTTTTCCGATTCCTCAATTGGTGCTGGCGATCGCCTGGGGTTTTGCTGTACTCATTAGCTGGAGCGCGGTGAGTTGCGGATCTACGCCAGCGGCTACTGCCTGCTTAGGCACGCCTACTTGGTTGCTGTGGGGCGCAACGGTGCTGTGGACATTGGGATTTGATACGGTCTATGCTATGTCCGATCTCGAAGACGATCGCCGATTGGGAGTAAACTCCAGTGCCCTATTTTTTGGTAAGTCCGTGTCTCATGCGGTTGGCATATTCTTTGCAGGCACAGTCATTTTGCTGGCGGCGCTTGGTATTAATATGGTGCTAACGGGCTTCTACTGGCTAACATTGGCGATCTCAACAGGGCTATGGATCTGGCAATATTATCGCCTTTGTCAAAAAAACATTCCCCATGCCACTTATGGACAACTCTTTCGCCAAAATGTATGGATCGGTTTTATTTTGCTTGGAGGCATGATTGCTGGCAGCTAAAAATTAATTCCCAAAAAGAAGGCTAACTCAAATTGAATCAGCCAAAAAAATAGATGTAAAGTGAAAAGCTCATTCCCTTTACCTTGTCTAAGGATCGGTTTGCAAAACTTGAGGATGTAAGCACGCCATCATCTGCTGGATACCGCGATGCAGCCGACGAGTCACCGTCATAGGGCTGACACCAATTTTTTCTGCAACTTCTTTTCGAGACAAATCTTTGATAAAAACAAACTCGATCGCCTGACGAGTTTTTTCTTCTAGCTGATTCAATGCCCGTTGAATTTGCTGCCGATCTTCCTCCAAAATTTGCAAGTTTTGGTAGTGAGCATCAGGCAAAGTATCGCCCAAGGTCATTGGCGAATCAATTTGCTGGCTAATGGTGGCATCTAAGCTCAAAGGTAAGCGGTTTCTAGTTGCCAGTCTGCTCTCGCGCCACTCATAGACAGAAACTCCCAGTTCGGTGGCAATCTCATCATCGGTAGGCTGGCGACCATAAGCTTCTGATAGTTCCTCACGAACTTTTTGTCCTGCTTTGTTGAGTTGTTGCCAACGACGGGGAATCTTAACAGTAGAACTGCGATCGCGGAGAAAATGGAGCATCTCACCGCGAATGTAGGGAACCGCAAACGAGCTAAATGCACATCCCTGATTCGGATTAAACCGCTCAATCGCTCGAATTAATCCCAAATAACCGATTTGCTCCAAATCTTCGTAAGGCTCAGCACATTGATGACTGACCCGATGAGCAATCTTTCTCACCAAACCTGCATTCATTTGAACAAGTCGATTCCGGAGCCTAACTGAGGGATTGTGGTGGTACGAAACTAACAATTCCATTCCGTGAGAACGAACGCAGGGTTGAGTAGCTATCATTGCAAATCACCTTTCACATCAGAGTTAAGCTCATTCTCTTTAGACTGGGGGGTATAAACCATCGTCGATTTACGGTACTGTCGCTAGGTGCCCTTTTGAGGATTCGGCATAAATACGCAAATAGGGTCAGAAAAATACAATTCAGGTCTGATTTAGAATTTGCTTCTTAGCCTTGTCAAATCCCATTAAAAGTAGAATTTGAAGGTTGCCAAAACTAGTCTTAAAAGGTTGAATTACCAGTATTAAAGGCTTTTCGAGTATGTTTTTGCTAGGATTGCAGGGGAACGTTCACAGCCTAATTTAAGGAGAAGTTTTATGGTTACTGCTGCTCAAGCCCGCCCAACTGAACGCGCCAAGTTCATCCAAAAAACATATATGCATTTGGCAGGCGCAGTTCTTGCATTTGCCTTAGTATCGGTTTTCTTATTTCAGTCAGGGATTGCAGAGGTTTTAACCAGAGTAATGACGGGCAGTCGGTTTAGCTGGATTGCCGTTTTGGGAGTGTTTATGATCTTGGGCTGGTTTTCTAGAAGCTTAGCCGCCAAAGCAGATTCTATCGGCGCTCAATACGCCGGACTAGGGATTTTTGTTGTCGTTCAGGCAATTCTGTTTACGCCTCTGCTCTATATCGCGGCGGTTTTCTCCGATCCCAGCGTGATTCCAACTGCCGCAATCCTGACACTTCTAATGTTTGCGGGTTTAACAGCGGTTGTTTTTATTAGCCGAAAAGATTTTTCGTTTTTGGGCAGTATTCTCGCGATCGGCGGGTTTATTGCCTTGGGCGTAATTATTTGCAGCGCAATTTTTGGCTTTACCTTGGGTCTGTTCTTTTCATTCATTATGGTGGTGTTTGCATCGGCGGCAATCTTATACGACACCTCAAAAGTGCTACATAACTATTCAACCGATCAGTACGTGGCGGCATCATTGGAGTTATTTGCTTCCGTTGCGCTGCTGTTTTGGTATGTGTTGCAAATTGTTATGTCTTTTTCACGCCGTTAATTTTTGGCGATCGCCTTTCTTACAAGGGCATTTCTAAGTTACTTACCGAGCTACAGCTACAAAGCTGTGGCTTTTCTAATTTGAAGGTGGATTGAATAACGGGATTACTGAATGAATGTAAAGATGACTATAGGGAATTAGACTGGTGCATTACTGTTAGTTATTACAAATAGTTATTACAAATAGTTATTACAAATCGATTGAGAGTCAATAGCCATGGAAGTGCTGGAAGTTAAGCGTGAAATCGGAGTGCTAAGCGATCGCCTGGGCAAAGCTCAGGACTATCTTTGACGTGGCTGCCCTAACCGCCAAAATCAAGGATTTAGAGCAGGTCGCAGCCCAACCCAGCTTTTGGGATGATCAAGCCAATGCCCAAAAAATTTTGCAAGAACTGAATGACTTAAAAGCTAACTTAGACCAGCTTCATCAGTGGCAAACGAGTTTGGAAGATGCCCAAGCCGTGCTGGAATTGCTGGCAGCAGAACACGATGAGTCCTTGCTAGAAGAAGCAACATCCAACGTGACGCAATTAAGCCGTGCGCTAGATCAATGGGAACTGGAGCAGCTTTTGTCGGGTTTATACGATCAGAAAGGAGCCGTGTTAACCATTAATGCTGGAGCGGGTGGTACCGATGCTCAAGATTGGGCAGAGATGCTGCTGCGGATGTATACCCGTTGGGCAGAAGCCCGTCGCTACACCGTTCATCTCTCGGAAATGTCGGAGGGAGAAGAAGCAGGAATTAAATCGGCAACGCTAGAAATTGAAGGACGCTATGCCTATGGCTATTTGAAGGCAGAAAAGGGAACACACCGCTTAGTGAGGATTTCTCCATTCAATGCCAACGACAAGCGACAAACCAGTTTTGCTGGGGTTGAAGTGATGCCGTTGCTAGATAACACCGTGCAGCTTGATATTCCTGATAAAGATTTGGAGATTACAACCACGCGAGCGGGCGGCAAAGGCGGACAAAACGTCAACAAGGTGGAGACAGCGGTGCGGATTACTCACTTGCCGACTGGGTTAGCGGTGCGATGTACGGAGGAGCGATCGCAACTGCAAAACAAAGAGAAAGCGCTGACTATCCTAAAAGCAAAACTGCTAATCATTGCCCAAGAGCAAAAAGCAAAGGAGATTGCCGATATTCGCGGCGATATTGTAGAAGCCTCTTGGGGAAACCAAATTCGCAGCTATGTGTTTCACCCCTATCAAATGGTTAAAGATTTGCGAACGGGGGAAGAAACCACCGCGATCGCCGATGTAATGAATGGCGACCTGGATGCATTTATTCAGGCATATTTACGCCAAGAAACTCAGATGGCTAGCTCTTAAGGGTTTGCTGACGATCAGTCCAGTCTTGAGCAAAACGATCTATCCTAATCAAAGAGATGTAAAGATAAATCAAGATCAAATTCATGGAAACTCCTCAAGTAATCCCTGAAATTCCTGAAATTCCTGAAACTGCGGAATCAACGGTTACCGAACCAAAGCCAAGCTATGTCAAGCTAGCGATGCGGAACATGGTTCGTAAAAAGGGTACTTCCCTCAAGCACTTTTTCCTAACGATGTTTGGATTGCTAGCTGCTTTGGTCGGTCTGTCCTATTTGACTCGCTGAAATGGGAATTATTGTAGAAGTTTGTGTTCAAGACTGCATTTTTGAAGATCAAGATTACAAAACGCCTGTAGGTTCAGATGGTGCTTTAGAACCTCTACCCGTTTCTTGCCCTGTTTCTGAAACAGTTTGGAATAAATGGTTTCAGAAATGGCTAGAGGTAATGGAGCCAGATCTATCCCCGATTCAAGCCTATGAACTGAGTTTGAGACTGACGGGCGATCGCGAAATTCAAACCCTTAACGCCCAATATCGCCACCAAGATCAACCTACGGATGTATTAGCATTTGCTGCTTTAGAGGACAATTCCCCACAAAACGACGAAGTTCATAACTCCCAACCTCTCTACTTGGGCGACATTATCATTTCAGTAGAAACGGCTCAACGGCAAGCTAACATACAAAACCATTCCCTCCGCGTGGAACTATCCTGGCTCGCTACTCATGGCTTGTTGCATCTTCTCGGTTGGGATCATGCTGATGAAGAAAGTTTGAGCCAAATGTTGACGAAACAAGAATTTCTGTTGAACACGGTGGGTCTTTTATCTGAAAACCGCTAAAGTTGTGACGATGGTAAAAATCCTGAACATAAGCTATGAGTAAGCACTCAATAAATCACAGGATTGATCAAAAACGATAAATTTCCTTGTCGGTGCTGTATTCAGCCATCAATTTCAGATAAACTATCTCAGATTCTTCTGTCTAAACAGTAGTTGTTTCACTTTTGTTGCAGTCTATGACCTCTGAACTCAAAACTCCAGATCCTGACGGTTCAAACGGCAAGGTGACAACTCAACCGACAAAGATAACTAGAGAATTAGCGTGGCGAATCGCTCCCAGTCTTCTAATTAGTTTTAAGTATGCTTGGGCAGGCATTAGCTATGCTTTTCATACTCAGCGAAACTTTCGCATCCATGTTATTTTAGGTGGCTTAGCGATTGGCGTAGGTGCTTTTTTACATCTTTCTGCTGTGGAAATGTCTGTAGTAGGCTTAACCATTGGTGCAGTTTTGGCAATGGAGTTGCTGAATACTGCGATCGAGTCTGTGGTTGACCTGACTGTAAAACAGAACTACCACGAGCTTGCTAAAATTGCGAAGGATTGTGCCGCCGCTGCGGTTTTGATTTCTGCACTGGCTGCGATCGGAGTAGCTGGTTCATTAGTTTTGCCAAGACTGTTTATTAAACTCTGGCAAATTTCCCAAACATCCGTTTTTCTGCACTAATTTTTGTGGTTTTTCGTTCAGATTGAGATAATTTAAGCAAGGAGTCAATCCATTTGATTCTCGTTATTGATAATTACGACAGCTTTACCTATAATCTGGTGCAATATCTGGGCGAATTAGGCTCAGAGTTTGTAACAGCCCAAGAAATTCAGGTCTACCGTAACGATCAAGTAACCCTCTCCCAAGTTCGGGAATTGAAACCCGATGGAATCGTGATTTCTCCGGGACCAGGTCGTCCTGAAGATGCTGGAATCTCCCTGCAACTGATTCAAGAACTAGGAATGAAATATCCCATACTAGGAGTTTGCTTAGGACATCAAAGTATTGGTCAAGTATACGGTGGAAAAATTGTCTCAGCCCCGGTTTTGATGCATGGCAAAACTTCACAAGTTCACCATAAGGGCATTGGGATATTTGAGGGACTAGAAAATCCGTTGACTGCCACTCGCTACCATAGTTTGGTCATTGAACAGCAAGAGTTTCCAGAGGTTCTAGAAATCACAGCGTGGGTGGATGATGGCACTATTATGGGGGTAAGACACCGGCAATATCCTCACATTCAAGGTGTGCAGTTTCATCCAGAAAGTGTGTTAACCATCTCTGGCAAGCAAATTCTGCGAAACTTTTTAATGTCTATGAACATCTCGTTGAAATGAGTGCAGCTTTCAGCGAATTCAATTTTGATAAGGCGAAGGTTACTGCTTTTGTTTTAATTTTCTAAATTATTTTGGCTTAGTGAGGAGATTATGAAACGACGCACGTTAATTCGTTACGCAGGAACAAGCATATTGACTGCCTGTGGGCTAGGGTTGACCTCTAGTTTTGAGGGTTCTCAAGCTCAAACTTCAAGTCCTTTATCCATCCAATGGTTTGGACACACTTGTTTTTTGTTTGTTGGGGGTGGCAAGCGAATTTTGGTCAACCCTTTTCGCACTCTAGGGTGTACGACTGGCTATCGGCTTCCTAAAGTAAATACGGATCTCGTATTAATTAGTAGCCAGTTGCTTGATGAAGGAGCCGTAGAAATTGTGCCGGGTAATCCTCGATTGCTTTATGAACCGGGTGCTTATCAAGTAGATGGTACTAAAATTCAGGGCATTCGCACGGCGCACGATCGCCAAGAAGGTAAGCGCTTTGGCATAAACGTAGTTTGGAAATGGAAACAATCGGGGATTGAATTACTGCATTTGGGAGGTGCAGCAGCCCCAATCACTCCAGAACAAAAGATTTTGATGGGAACCCCAGATATCCTGTTTATTCCAGTAGGAAACGGTCCAAAAGCCTATACGCCTGAAGAAGCCAAGCAAGCGATCGCGGTTATCAATCCTAAAGTCATTGTTCCAACTCACTACCGAACCCAAGCTGCTGCTAATTCTAAAGAGGCTTGCGATATCGTACCAGTCGATAATTTTTTAACGTTAATGAGCGGTACTCCTATCCGCCGTCCAGGAACTTCGATCGCCATCCGACCCTCAGATTTACCTAGAAACGGCATGGTCGTGAATGTAATGAGCTATCGATTCTAGTCAATCTCTTTAACTCCACAATTTATCTCTGCAAAAAAGGGAGATGTTATTAGAAAACATCTTATCTCTGCAAAAAAGGGAGATGTTATTAGAAAACATCTCCCTTGTGCGATTTGAAATTAGCTCAGTGTTACTTGATCGAAACCTTGCCCCCCGCTTCTTCAAGCTGTTTCTTAGCATCTTCAGCCGCTTCTTTGGCGATCGCTTCTTTGACAGCTTTAGGCGCAGCTTCTACAAGATCCTTTGCTTCCTTCAAACCCAGACCCGTTAAGGTTCTCACAACCTTCAGAATCGCGATCTTCTTATCAGCCGGAACTTCATCTAAAACAACATCGAATTCAGTTTTTTCTTCTACTTCCTCAGCCGCTGCTGCCGCACCAGGAGCAGACATCATCATCATGCCACCAGCCGGAGCCGCTGCGCTAACTCCAAAAGCTTCTTCAATTTGTTTAACAAGCTCAGATGCCTCTAGCAAGCTGAGGGTTTTCAACTTTTCTAAAATTTCATCGGTAACTGCGGACATGGTAATCTCCTTGAGTTTGATTGTTGATAAAGTTTGAACCAGCAAAATTGAAATGATGAACTAACTTCATTTGCACTTTTTTTAGGCTGCTTCTTTTTCGTTTTCTTTTTCGGCAACGGCTTGAATCGCACGAGCCAAACCAGATGGAACTTGGTTGATGCCCACTGCCAACTTGGTTGCCACGCCGTTGATAGCGCCAGCAATTTGAGCAATAAGCTGTTCTTTGGACGGGAGGTCAGCGATCGCCTTAACATCTGCCTGCGACAAAGCACGACCTTCCATCACGCCACCGCGCAACTCGGTTTTCTTCGAGGCTTTCTGGAAGTCTTGGTATGCCTTTAAAGCACCACCCACATCCTCTTTAATAAAAAGCAGTGCAGAAGAGTCTTTGAGAAACTGCGTCATAGGTTCCCAAGTTGGATCACCCGCGATCGCAATTCGCATCAATGTGTTTTTTGCAACCTTGCACGTTGCGCCTGTTGGCAATAACCGTTGACGCAAATCAGTAATTTCAGCGACTGATAATCCTTTAAAGTCAATCACCACCGCAAGCTGAGATTGGCTCAACGTTTTCTGAAGCTCTGCAACAATTTCCTTCTTATTCTCTAGTGTTTTTCCCATTCGTTCTCACCTCCTTTTAGCGGGTCTATGAAAAATTGATTTGTATCTGTGGGCTTGGGTATTTTTGGGCGCAGCTTCAAACTAAAAACCCCGACTAGAGAGCCAGGGTTTTTAGAACATTCAATTCCTCTATGTTTGGTAACACGAGTAGTGAAAGATAACTAACGCCTCGGCAGGAGATTAAGTGATAACGCCTGCTGTCTCTGGTTTCGCACGATTTAGTTGTAGATAATGCTAATTAAGCGGCTTCTCCAAGCTTTAGGTCACGCAATGCGCTAATGTCAACTTCAATGGAAGGTCCCATTGTTGAGCAGAGGTACATTGTACGCCAATAGCGTCCCTTTGCACCAGAAGGACGATTTCGATCAATGGTTTCCTGGAGCGCTTTTAGGTTAATAAGTAAATCTTCCTCGGTGAATGCTGCTTTACCAAACAAAACATGAACAATTCCAGTCCTATCCGCACGGAATTCTAGCTTGCCTGCTTTAAATTCCGCGATCGCTTGAGCCAAATCAAAGGTGACAGTTCCACCTTTAGGAGAAGGCATTAAGCCACGAGGACCCAATAACTTACCGAGCTTAGCAACCTTAGGCATCATGTCAGGGGTAGCAATTAATAGATCGAAATCCATCATTCCCTTTTGAATGTCCTCGATCAGTTCTTCGGAACCTGCCAGATCTGCCCCTGAAGTGGTTGCCTCGTTCACTTTTTCACCCCGCGCAATCACAGCAACCCGAACCGTTTGTCCCGTGCCTTTTGGCAGGGCTACAGTAGTCCGAAGTTGTTGATCGGCATATTTGGGATCAATTCCTAAGCGAATATGTGCTTCGACAGATTCAGGAAATTTTGCTGTAGCTGTTTCTTTTAGAAGCTGCACCGCTTCTAAAGGATCATAGGGACGATCCTCAACCTTTGCTTGCAAATCTCGTAACCGTTTTGAAATCTTACCCATTTTTTAATCTCCTGGGGTGATAACGAGAATTTCTCTCCCCCAATAAGGTGAACTAGTCTTGAACAGTAACGCCCATATTACGGGCAGTTCCTTCTACAATCCGCATTGCTGCTTCAATGTCGTTTGCATTAAGGTCTGGCATTTTGGTCTTCGCTATTTCTTGTAGCTGCGATCGCGTAATTGAGCCAACCTTCTTACGATTGGGTTCACCAGAACCGGTTTCAACGCCTGCCGCTTTTTTGATCAAAGTAGAAGCAGGAGGAGTTTTGAGAATGAACGTGAAACTACGATCTTCAAATACTGAAATTTCAACAGGAATAATCATCCCCGGCTGATCAGCCGTTTTAGCGTTATATTCCTTGCAAAACATCATAATATTGACCCCATGCTGCCCAAGAGCAGGACCAACTGGGGGAGCGGGGTTGGCTTTTCCTGCTGGAAGCGCCAACTTAATCATTGCAACGACCTTTTTTGCCATTAGTTAACTCTGCTTTTGAACCTGATTAAACTCTAATTCCACCGGAGTGTCACGCCCAAAGATAGAGAGCAACGCTTTTAGTTTGCTGCGCTCTGGACTGACCTCAATCACCTCACCTTCAAAATCCTTAAAAGGACCCGAAAGAACTAAAATCTTATCACCCGGTGCCATATCTATTTTAACGACTGGCTCTTGCTCCTGAGCTTGCTTGAAGATGCGTTCAACTTCTGAAGGACTCAGCGGCATCGGCTTTACATGCCCTCTTCCTCGACCCGGTCGTCTTTGCTCTGCCCCTACAAAATTAATGACATTGGGGGTATTTTTAACGACTAGCCATGCTTCGTCGTCCATTTCCCATTGTTGAAGGTCGTTATTCCAAAATCGTGTAACTCGAATTAACACGTATCCAGGAAAAACTTTTTCTTCAGTATTTTGACGGCTGCCATCCTTACGAATTCTCACGGCAGGAGTCTGAGGAATTTCAACTTGTAGGATTTTTTCTACAACGTCCAAAGTTTGGATGCGTTGCTCTAAATTAGCTTTAACTCTTTTTTCGCAACCTGATGCAACCTGAACGGCATACCAGCGAGATGACTCAGGGGATAGAGAAGCTGAAGAGTTTTCGCTTTCTGCCGCTTCACGCTCGTCAAACCGAGTAGCACGCTGAAATTCGTCTGATGTAAAGGTCATTTAAACACCTCCCTTGCTGCCCAACCAAAGAAGTTGTCTACTAGATAGATCATAGTTGTGGAGAGGACGACCATGAGAATGACAGCTAGCGATTCACTAATAAGCTGCTGCCGACTTGGCCAAACAACCTTGTCGAATTCTTCTCTTGTCTCTTGGAGAAAAACGCTAGCTTTAAAGCCGGTTGATGCGGGTTGTTCTACTTGCGCTTCATCTTTCTTAGCCACAGTTCTCCAATCTCCTACTGCTGTGCATTCTTAGCGTGAATGAAAATTGTCTTTTGACAGTGATCCTGTTAACGCATAAGCAGCGCTGGCAGAATTCGTGCTTGCCTAGTATAACACTACAAAGCTATTTCTAGAATGCTTCTAGCTGTCTACGATCGCGCCTACTTTCGACTGCAATCTGCGGCTTTTGCCCCATGTAAAGCTATTTTCACTAAATGATTTTATCCAGCGATCGCATTAATTTTGCTTCGGTGATGAATGATTCAACACTTGGTCTAAAAGATCTCTTGCGGGTTGCGCTTTTGTCAAAGCAGTTTGGTGATCACTATAAGCTCGAATCAAACGAGATAAACCGCCAACTCCCGTTTTGAGTTGTTCCAACTCTTCTCCCAACATCACCTCTCCATCTAGCATCCTGATCAGAAAGGGCTTAATATCACCCACTTCAAGGCGCACTTTCTGAAGCTTTTCAACGGTGCTTAATAATGCTTTGAGTGCATTCAAGCAATCATCAATTGTTTGAGTGTCTGCCGTTTGAGTGTCTGCCGCTTGAGTCTCTGCCATAGGAGCAAAAGATTCAGATAAATCTGTAGATACTTCCGTCCCTTCCAAATCAGCGATCGCAGGCGATTCTAATACAGGGTGGTCAGTTTTGCCGCCGTTTGAGCGTGCCATCTAAAACTCTCTAATCAACATTCTCAGTGTATCTCACATGCACTGTAACCTTTCTTGAAGCTTACGGAAGTTTGAAGCTGAATCTCAGGTATACAAGTATCGTTCACTACATTAATTGGGCACTTTGAAAGAAAGGTTTAAATCATTCATCGGAACCCTGTCACTATGAAACGCAGAAATCGAACTCAGTCGCCTCAAGCAACCTTTGACTATCAAGGTGTACTTAATCGCATGACGAATCGCATTCGGCGATCGCTCGAATTGCAAGAAATCTTAAGTACAACGGCGATCGAAACTCGTGCGTTTCTTGACACAAATCGAGTTAAGATTTATCGCTTTCATGCCGACGGCAGCGGTGAAGTTATTGCTGAAGCCATCAGTGGAAATCAGTTGCCCTCTCTACAGGGTCTTAATTTTCCTGCAAGTGATATTCCTCCCTATGCCCGTGCCCTATTTATCAAGGCGCGATCGCGAGTGATTGTCGATGTTGCCTCGCAGCGTAAAATGTTGAGTCACCTTGATGATCCAGATACCGGAGTAAGTTTAGGCATAGGACATGTTCGCTATGCACCTGTGGATACCTGCCATGCAGAATATCTTGCAGCCATGGGGGTTTGTTCCTCGCTTGTTGTCCCGATTTTGCATCACAATCAGCTTTGGGGCTTGTTAGTATCGCATCATTCAGAACCCCGTCAATATTCTCAAGATGAGTTGCAAGTCGTGCAGCTTCTAGTTGATCAGGTCTCGATCGCCATTGCTCAAGCCAACCTCTTAAGCCAAACACGGCAACAAGTTCATCATGAAGCCACGATTAATCATATTAGTCGCCTGCTGCATACCCCTTACGACATCATTAGAATTCGACAATCGGTATTAGACGAAACAGTCAAAGCCTTTGAAGGAAATGGTGGCAGACTTTATATCAACGCTGATATTACAGGTAATGCCGCTCAACTATATGTAAATGGAGTTCAACCTACTCTTGCTCAAATTGAAGAGAGTCATTTTTGGCAACAAGTGATGGGAATTTCTTTCGGGAAAACATTTGCATCCTGCGATCTGCTTTCGGAAACGCCAGAACACTATGATGAAGGTTTCGTCGATCAGTCCACTACACTACCGCAACTTCACAGCATTCAAGATCTCTACAAAAATTCTCAACTTCAGTTTTTAGCGCCCGCTTTTGAAACTACGTCAATTCGCTCCATTTTAATTGTGCCGTTGCAATATCGACAGCAATGTATTGGTTGTCTCAGCATTTTTCGCCAAGAAATTGATACAGAAACGCTTTGGGCAGGGCAATGGGATGAAGATGAGCGCAATATGCGTCCCCGACAATCATTTGAAATGTGGCGAGAGGTTAAGAAAGGATTAGCCCAAGAATGGACTGCTAATGAAATTAAGCTAGCTCAGACCTTAGGCACCCATCTCTATATGGCAGTGATGCAGCGGCGGGTTGAGGATATGATTCGACATCAAGCCTCGCACGATCGCCTAACCGGGCTACCCAATCGACTGTTATTTGATGAACGGCTATCGCTAGCCTTAGCCTATGCTTATCAACAGGGCGAAATGCTGGCAGTGATGTTTCTGGATCTCGATCGCTTTAAAGTAATCAACGACACATTAGGACATGCCATTGGCGATCAACTGCTGCAACAAGTGGCTCAGCGGATTGCTGGATGCCTCAAAAAAAGTGATACTATTGCCCGCTGGGGTGGCGACGAATTTACATTAATCTTGCCCCAAATCAACTCCGCGAATGATGCAACCAAAATTGCCAAACGGATTATCAGGACTTTGAATGAACCCTTTACCTGCGGAGAACAAGAGTTTCACGTAACCACAAGCATTGGGATTGCGCTTGCCCCTTACGATGGTGAAGATGCGGAAACACTGTTGAAGAACGCCGATACTGCCATGTATCGAGCAAAGCACCAGGGCAAGAATAGTTTTCAACTCTATGCGGCGGATATGAATACTCAAGCGCTAGAGCAACTGGTGCTAGCCAATGATCTCTATAAAGCGCTAAATCGAGGCGAGTTTTTGTTGCACTATCAACCCCAAGTAGACCTCAAAACGGGAGAAATTGTGGGCACAGAAGCCTTAATTCGTTGGCAACATCCAGTTCGAGGGCTGATTCCGCCCAACCAATTTATTTCACTCGCTGAAGAAACGGGACAAATTGCGGCGATCGGAGAGTGGGTTTTACAAACAGCATGTGCCCAAAATCAAGCATGGCAGGAAGCGGGATATCCGCCGATTCGAGTTGCTGTTAACCTTTCAGCCCGACAGTTTCAGCAGCAAAACTTGGCTCAACTGATTAATCGAGTGCTTGCTGAAACGGGATTGGAAGCTCGATATTTGGAAGTTGAAATTACTGAAAGTATTGCAATGCAAGATATTCATGTCACGATCGCAGTCTTAGATGAACTGCGGGCAATGGGTGTGCATATTTCAATGGACGACTTTGGCACCGGATATTCTTCGCTCGCAACCCTTAAACGATTTCCTTTGCACACCCTTAAAATAGATCGAGAGTTTGTTAAAGATCTAACAACTAGTAGTAAAGATGCTGCTTTGATCCAGGCGATCGTTACTTTAGGACATGGATTAGATTTAGATGTGATTGCCGAAGGAGTAGAAACAATAGACCAACAAGAGTTCTTACACTCCATTGGTTGTGATGCAATGCAAGGATATTTATTTAGCAAACCCTTACCCGCAGCGGCAGCGGCACAACGATGTTTTAATGCTATTGCAGACTGATTTCCGGCACTTGAGACTTGCATTCCCTTGACTGAGCGTGTCAAGAATAGACATACACCGTTCGCAATGTTACAGAAGGATTCCTGATTCATGACTGAACTCGTGTCAAGCAGTGTTGCACCGACTCAAGCAACTGCGATCGCATACAACATTGAGCAAGCCGTTCGGGAACGCTATGAAGCTGGAGCGCAACAATCAGAAGCGTTATTGTGTTGCCCAACGGATGGTTATGACTCTCGCTATTTGGAACTACTCCCTCCAGAAATCATCGAAAAAGATTACGGTTGTGGAGATCCTACTCGCTATGTGAATCTAGGTGAAACCGTGGTCGATTTGGGGTCGGGAGCCGGAAAAAACTGCTACATCTTGTCGCAACGGGTAGGCGCATCGGGGCGAGTGATTGGCGTAGATGTTAACGAAGAAATGCTAGCCTTATCGCGCAACTATTTAGAAGATATGGCTACCAAACTGGGTTATCGCAATCTGGAATTTGTCAAAGGCAAAATTCAAGATTTAGCGTTGAGCCTCGACAGCCTGGAGTTTTGGTTACAGCAACATCCGATTACAACACTGGAAGGGGTTACTGCCTTTGAAGCCGAGCGCGATCGCCTCCGTAGTCAAACCCCGCTCATTGCCAGCGATAGTATTGATGTCGTTATCTCCAACTGTGTGCTAAACCTTGTTTGTCCTCAAGATAAACAGCAGTTGTTTACCGAAATTTTTCGCGTGTTAAAACGAGGCGGACGGGCAGTCATTTCAGATATCGTATGCGACGAAGACCCTACTCCAACTATTCTCAACGACTCCAAACTGTGGAGCGGCTGCATTGCCGGAGCCTTTCGTGAACACACTTTTTTGGAAATGTTTGAACAGGCTGGCTTCCACGGTATCGAAATTTTGACGCGGCAAGAAGCACCTTGGCAGGTGATCGACGGCGTTGAGTTTCGATCGCTTACAGTCCGAGCTTATAAGGGGAAGCAAGGTGTCTGCTTAGAACGGAATCAAGCGGTGATTTATAAAGGACCTTGGAAAGCCGTCCAAGATGATGATGGTCATACGCTTTATCGGGGTCAACGGATGGCAGTTTGCGACAAAACCTTTCAACTTTATACTGACCCACACAGTCCTTATTACCAGGACATGATTCCCGTTTCACCTCATGCCACCATTCCACTCGAATCCGCTCCGATGTTCGATGGTTCACGAGATTCTTTGCGTCATCCCCGCGAAACTAAGGGTGCAAACTATCGCGATACCATTACAGACAGCAGCAGCGACTGTTGTGCGCCATCCACAAGCTGTTGTTAAATACTGTAAGGTAAGCGCGATCGCACTCTTTCCCCTGCCAAAGTCAGCCACCTATTGATCGCTAGCCTCTAACGCTTGATCCTTAACACCTGCCTCCTAGCCCCTCTCCTTGATACACTAAACCCATACACAGCAGGTAGGATTAAAACGTGGTTGTTAAGCCGGAGTGGTTACGAGTCAAAGCGCCGCAGTGGGAACGGGTCGGCACAGTTAAAGACGTTCTGCGGGATTTAGGTCTGAACACAGTCTGTGAAGAAGCCTCCTGCCCCAACATTGGCGAATGCTTTAATCAGGGCACTGCTACCTTTTTGATTATGGGACCTGCTTGCACTCGTGCCTGCCCCTACTGCGATATTGACTTTGAAAAGAAACCGCAACCGCTCGACGCAACAGAACCCGATCGCCTAGGTGAAGCAGTTCGGCGAATGCGCCTAAATCATGTAGTGGTGACTTCAGTGAATCGGGATGACTTGCCCGATGGCGGTGCTTCCCAGTTCGATCGCTGCATCCACGCCATTCGCACTGCATCCCCCGGCACGACGATCGAAGTGCTGATTCCTGACTTATGCGCCAACTGGAATGCACTGGAGATTATCCTCAATGCGAATCCAGACGTGTTAAACCACAACACCGAAACGATCGCCCGCCTTTATCGTCGGGTTCGTCCGCAGGGAGACTATGGGCGATCGCTGGAACTGCTGCGCCGTACCCGTGAACTAGCTCCCTGGGTGTATACCAAAAGTGGCATTATGGCAGGCTTGGGCGAAACCGACGACGAAGTAAAAGAAGTCATGCATGACCTACGGCAAGCGGATTGCGATATTCTGACGATTGGTCAATATCTCCAGCCCAGTCAAAAGCATTTAGAAGTGCAAGCGTTCATCACGCCTGAGCAGTTTGATGCATGGCGTGACTATGGCGAATCCATTGGCTTTCTGCAAGTCGTATCTTCTCCGCTCACCCGCAGTTCCTACCATGCCGAACAGGTACGCGCCCTCATGGAACGCTATCCACGTAGTAAAGTTTTGAGTGATAAGTTTTGAGTGGTAAGTTTTGAGTGATGAATGACCCAATGCTTCCCCAGAAATCCTTGACGATCGCCATTCTCGGTGCTGGAGCGTGGGGTGCAACTCTGGCAATGTTAGCTTCACAGCAAGGGCATTGTGTGCGGCTGTGGTCACGCCAAGGGCATCAATCCTTGCAAGCCGTTTTGGCAGATGCGGAGGTGGTGGTTTCGGCGGTGTCGATGAAAGGAGTGCGGCAGGTGGCAGAGCAGGTGCGATCGCTGCCAATCGCGCCAAACACTATTCTTGTTTCTGCCACTAAAGGGCTTGACCCCGATTCAGGCAGCGAAACAGAGTTGCCTTGTTTACCCTCTCAAATTTGGCAGGCAGCCTTGCCCGATCATCCCGTCGTGGTTCTATCGGGACCCAATCTCTCGGCAGAAATTCAAAAAGGCTTACCCGCTGCTACGGTCGTTGCCAGCGCGAATGAAACGGCGGCAGAACAGGTACAGCAAGCATTGTCTTCGACCAGCTTTCGGGTTTACACCAATGCCGATGTGCTGGGTGTGGAATTGGGTGGTATTTTGAAAAATGTGATCGCGATCGCGGTGGGTGCGTGCGACGGTTTGCAACTGGGCACCAACGCCAAATCCGCCCTTGTCACTCGTGGGCTGGCAGAAATTATCCGCATCGGCACCGATTGGGGCGCTCAACCCGAAACCTTTTATGGTCTATCTGGACTAGGCGACTTACTCGCTACCTGCAACAGCATCCTCAGCCGCAACTATCAAGTTGGATATGGCTTAGCTCAAGGAAAATCCTTGTCTGCTGTATTGGAATCGTTGCAAGGCACCGCTGAAGGCATCAACACAACCCAAGTGCTTATGCGTCTTGCCAGTCAGCAACAGATCGCTTTACCTATTTCCCATCAGGTTGATCAACTGCTCCAAGGAGAGATTACACCCCAAGCTGCTCTGGAAGCGTTAATGCGGCGCGATCGCAAATCTGAAAATTGCTAAAAAACCGTGAGAGGCAAGAGGTAGTTTGAAACTCAAAACTCAAAACTCAAAACTCATTTCTTCCCACTCAGCCTTCGTACTTTGTGCCTGGATGCAAGCCCTATTCTCAATCCTTTACGGTTTCCTAATCAAACAAACTAGGATTCAAAGCCTTGGTAAAGATGCCGGATTATGCTTCCAAAGTCAGGAAAGAAGCAAGAGGGTGATGTAGGTTAGCGTATGCCTTGATTCAAGTCACGACCTTTTGCAGGATAGCTTCCTATACTAACTGAAACGTGAAACCAATGGTAAAAGTCAGTTTTTCCTGACCCGAACCCATTTCTACTTTGTTAGGTATTGGATGCATCAATTTACGAGTGGTTATGAGACTGAAGCGATCGCATAATTCTGACCGTTTATGTTGATAGCTTCAAAAAGGGATCATTACGGAACCCTAAGCCGTGTTCATCAGTCCCCCCTGAAGGGAACACTACTTTTACTTCTGACTGAAGCTAATTCTTATCTGGAGCAACCGAGACGAGACTATGCCAGCAACAACTTTCTACGCTGAAGCAGACTATGACGAACAACAAGTCTATTCACAACGTTTTCAGCCGAGTAGCCCTAACGCTGAAGATCATCCTGTTGAAGCCCTGATGGATTTAGACATCGATGCTGTTGACTCTGACAGTTTTTATCGAGCCACCTCTCGCCGCACAACAGATCTTGTTCGTTTATATCTCCAAGAGATTGGTCGTGTTCGCTTACTAGGACGAGACGAGGAAGTCTCAGAAGCTCAGCGAGTCCAGCGCTACATGGCGTTACTAGAGTTGCGCGCAGAAGCAGTAAACAAAGAAACGGGAGCGATTCAGCACTATGTCAAATTGGTGGAAACCCACGATCGTCTTGCCTCTCAGCTAGGACACCGCCCGTCCTTAGAACGCTGGGCAACTGAAGGCGGCGTAGATATTACCGAACTAAAGCCAACTTTGGCAGCCGGAAAACGTCATTGGGCAGCGATCGCCAACCTACCAGTCGATGAGCTAGAGCGCATCCAGGCTGAAGGGAGCCGCGCCAAAGAGCATATGATCAAGGCAAACCTTCGCCTAGTCGTCTCCGTTGCCAAAAAGTATCAAAATCGTGGCTTAGAACTCCTAGACTTGATTCAAGAAGGCACTTTGGGTTTAGAGCGCGCCGTAGAAAAATTTGACCCCACCAAAGGATATCGCTTTAGCACTTACGCCTACTGGTGGATTCGTCAAGGGATTACCCGCGCGATCGCCACCCAAAGCCGCACCATTCGCCTACCCGTCCACATCACCGAAAAGCTAAATAAAATCAAAAAGGCGCAGCGCAAAATTTCCCAAGAGAAAGGACGCACTGCCAGCATTGAAGATATTGCCCTTGAACTAGACATGACTGCGGCTCAAGTGCGGGAAGTATTGCTGCGAGTGCCCCGCTCCATTTCTTTAGAAACTAAGGTAGGTAAAGAAAAAGATACGGAACTGGGCGATTTGCTAGAAACAGACGAAATCACACCAGAAGATACCTTAATGCGAGAGGCACTTCGTCGTGATCTTCAGCAACTATTAGCAGACTTGACTACTCGCGAACGAGATGTGATTCAAATGCGGTTTGGCTTAGGCGACGGACAGCCCTACTCCTTGGCTGAAATTGGTCGAGCGCTGGAGTTGTCTCGTGAGCGAGTTCGCCAGATCGAAGCAAAGGCGCTGCAAAAATTGCGTCAACCCAAACGCCGTAACCGCGTCCGCGACTATCTCGAAGCTTTGGGCTAAATTTTCTCTTTCCTAACTGTAAGAACAACGCCAGGGATAGTTCGCTATCCCTTTTTTATTTGGAACACTCTAAGTTCTAGAGATTGCTTTCTATCAACAACGCTGGCTGTAAACTCACAGACTGGGTGGTTTCCGTAAAGCTAACTTGGGCAGTCTGCATACTTGAGGCGATCGCTTGCTCAAACGACACCTTCCATTCCGGTGAGATTTCCATCCAAATCGACTGGATCACTTTTGCGCTCAATAACGCTATTCCCACTTCTGGGCACAGTAAAATAACAGGCACAATCACGGCAGCGGTAAATGATCTCAGCCCAACTTGCGTTACTGCTTGCTGCATCGTCATCTCAAACTGCAATACTTTAACCAAAGCAGGTAGGGCTTCCTTACTAACCGTAAAGCCTAGCGAGGCAAACGCACTACTTCCGGTTAGTTTTTGAATCACTTTAATTGCAACTCCTCGAACAAAGCCCTCTTGCATACTTGCAATGGCAATTTTTAGAATTTTATCGACTTCTGCTTGAGCAAGGTCTTGCTCACCTCGGCAATAGGCTCCAGCAATTTTAATCGACTGTAATAACAATTCAATTTCAGTGCTTATAACGGCAACTTCTACCCCAGCCCCAACCACTTCTAAGCTTGTTGCTGTTGCCTGAATTAAAGTTGCTGCTGAGTATGGGTTATTCGCTGTCCAAACTGCAAAGCTTTTAGGGATTGTCAAACCCTGTATACCCTCCACCTCAATTACAGTAGTTGTGTTTTCGATACCTGCATTTTCAACATTCGTGAGAATTGCATCTTGGTAATTTCCAGAGTTAGCGTGGCGCTCAACATAGTCAGCACTGCCGACTTTCGCTTGAATTTCGACAATAATTTGACCAATTTTCTCAACGTAAATATCTGGACTAAATTTAGTTGAGCCATCAGGAGGCACTTGATAAGCCCGTGCTTCAGACCCTTGCATTGCAGCTTTGATGTTGAACCCGATCGCCTGTAAATGTTCAAAGGCGAAACCAAACGACTGTGGATTTTTGCTAACGTCTTTTGCCTGGGTGATTAAACCTGCTCCACTGGTCAGCATGGTTTGAGTCCCATCACAAGCCGCCTGAGCAGCCATGGATAGATTGTTTGTCACTGTTGGAACCAAAGCATTCAAAACCCAATCATTGAGGTGTGCCATAAATTACATTTAAATGTAGTTGACTGCTTGTATTTTTTCCAAAGTAGTCTATACCTAGAAGATTGTCAGTCGTAAAATCCACACCCTACAAGTCAATACACGTCAGGCAATTGCGTCTTATACGTAGCAAATAGAAAACCAACAGCCCCCAACATTAATAAAATTCAGTGGGTCGGTCTACTCGCATCATGATCTGGCTATTTAAATATTTCCGGGGAATTCTAAGATGACAATTTCCGGGGAATTTTGAGATGACCCAAAATCAGAAAACTCTTCAAAAGGTATAGCCAACAAATTACTTTTTCCCTAAAAAGATACAAGCGATCGCAAAGAGCTTTTGTTACTGTTAAGAACAGTTAAGCCAATTGAAACAAATCAATTTGTGGAGTGTTTATGACTACAACTCTAGTTCAGTCGCCTATTTTTCGTCAGGCTCAAAAAGTGATGTTTATTGGTGGAGAAGGCATCGTGCAAAGCTGCAAACACGAAGCCGGACGTTGGACTTACTTAGTCAAAATGCCACTAGGAGTTGACCCAAACTTCGGCAGAATTGGCGCAGAAACAATGGTGCTCCTCCAAGAATCAGATCTTTATGCAACATAAACCAAGAATAAACTTGTGGGTAGGACCTCTAGTTGCTTCAGCGATCATTCTTCTATGGATTAGCAGTTTTACCTTTACTTTATCTACTACTCTTACTCTCTCTCAATGGAGAGCAGTCTGGGCTTTGCCTGCTATTTTAGGACGTACATTTATTCAGACTGGACTGTTTATTGTGGTTCACGACGCAATTCATGGCAGCGTATTTCCTAAAAGTCGCAGATTGAATGATTGGGTTGGATCTCTAGCAATCACGCTATATGGTTTTCTGCCCTACAAGAAGCTCTATTCTAACCATTGGAAACATCATCGATCGCCCGGTCAACCCGGTGATCCTGATTTTCATGATGGCGTACATCAAGGCTTTTTTGCCTGGTATTTGAAGTTTATGACCAAAGAATACATGGATACAGAAATACGGCGAAGACTATTTCTGTGTATGGCTATTGCATTTATTAGCCTACGATTTGGGTTGCATGTTGCAGACCCGAACCTATTCTTATTTTGGCTTCTGCCGCTAATTCTTAGTTCATTGCAGCTATTCTTTTTTGGGACTTATCTACCCCATGGTTCAGTTGATATGAGCAGCCAAAATCGACATCATGCCGTTAGTAGTCACTATCCTTTAATCTGGTCATTCTTTACCTGCTATCACTTTGGTTATCATTGGGAGCATCATGAGTATCCAGATATCGCTTGGTATAACCTGCCGCAAGTTTATCGAGGTAGAAAGTATCAGGAGACTGTCAACTTAGTAAACCGCCAAACTGCTCTCACTCCCTAGGTTTCGCTTCGCACGAATGGAAGAAACGAGGCGAAAAAGAATTACTTGAATGAAGATTTCAACCTCAATAAGAAAATAAGCTTAACTAGAGAAGTTCATCTACCAGTTGAGCTTATTTTCAGTAATAAGAATGGTGCTAAATTAGCTGGCTTTAAGGCTTGAGAACGATCTTGATGCAGTTATCTTTTTTGTGCTTAAAGATCTCATAGCCATGAGGGGCTTGGTCAAGGGAAAGCCGATGAGTGATGACAAATGAGGGGTCGATATCGCCGTTTTGAACATGTTCAAGTAGAGGACGTAGATATCGATGTAGATGAGTTTGTCCTGTTTTCATGGTTAGCCCTTTGTTCATAAAAGCGCCCATGGGTATCTTGTCTACGAAGCCAGTATAAACACCAGGAACGGAGACGGTGCCGCCTTTGCGACAGGCAACGATCGCTTGACGGAGTACATTTGGGCGATCGGTTTGCATCCGCACTGCTTGCGTCACTTTGTCATATAGTCCTTCTAAGCCCATACCGTGAGCTTCCATCCCGACTGCATCCATCACTGAATCAGGACCTCGTCCCCCGGTCATTTCCTTTAAAGCTTCACCGACCTCTACTTCTTCATAGTTCAAGATTTCTGCTTTGCCTTGTTCTTTAGCCATTTGCAAGCGTTCAGGAACGCGATCGATGGCAATAACGCGCCCTGCTCCTAGCATGTAAGCACTGCGAATAGCAAACTGTCCAACAGGACCGCAGCCCCAAATTGCCACCGTATCACCCGGTTGAATATCACAGTTTTCTGCTGCCATATATCCTGTTGGGAAAATATCAGTTAGAAACAAAACTTGCTCATCTGATAAACCCTCTGGGACTTTGAATAATCCTGTATCTGCAAAAGGGACACGGGCATATTCTGCTTGACCGCCTGCATAGCCGCCTGTGAGGTGAGAGTAACCAAACAAACCTGCGGGTGAATAACCCATTATCTTTTCTGCCATCCAAGCATTAGGGTTGGAATTATCACAGAGTGACCAGAGATCACGGTTGCAAAAGAAACAGCTACCGCAAGAAATGGTGAAAGGAACTACGACGCGATCGCCCACTTTAAGATGCTTATTTTGGATGCCACTACCCAGTTCAACAATCTCACCCATAAACTCATGACCCAAGATATCGCCTTTTTGCATTGTGGGGTTGAAACCGTCGTATAGATGAAGATCAGAACCACAGATCGCGGTTGATGTAATTTTTACGATCGCATCTCGTGGATTAATCAATTTAGGGTCAGGGACAGTTTCAACTCGTACATCATTAGCACCATGCCAGCATACTGCTTTCATCGCTTGAAATCTCCTACATTGAAGGTGGTTTATATCCGTTAAATTTGAACGTGAAACAAGGGGCTTAAGCCCCCATATAGACTCGACCTCAAAGAATCGCTTAATCGTGAAAGCTTATTCGTGAAATCTATTAATTGCCGCGTGACTGTCCTTCAGTAGTCGCCATTTCACCGGCTTCCATCAACATTTTGAAGCGACGCAAATCATCGCCTATCTGTTGTTCTGGCGCTTTGCCAAAAAGCTTTGCAATCACAGAACCCAGTTCATCCATAGGCGGATTATATTCAGTAACCACTTTCACCTCAGTTCCACGATTGTCAGGAGCGGGCTGAAACTGAATAAAACCAGAATTATCAACATCTGCACCAGGCGTAGATTTCCAGGCAATTAACTCGTTTTCGCGCTCCTCAATAATATCTGCATCCCATTCGATGGTTTTATCTAAGGGAGCGCTAGCAACCCAATGCGATCGCTTAGAATCCTTCACAGTCACCGATTTAAGATGCTTCATGAAATGTGGCAAGTTCTCAAAGTTATGCCAGAAGCGATAAAGCTCTGCGGCTGGTTTATTAATGGTTAGTGTTTTTTCAACCTTGATGGGTTGGCTCATACTCAATACCTCTAGTGGTAATTATTGAAGAATTAGTGATTGATTAATCGATTCCGTGAACGCTTTGAACTCAATGGCATCATGACTACAAAAAAGTCGAACATCTTTATCGCGATCGCACGATAGCTCATAAAGTCGATCTTGATTCAATAATCGAGTTTTGCGATCAACCTCCATCATCCATTGATAGAACTGTAAACCTGGCGTACAGTGGCGGTTATCCACATTCATTTCATGACGATAAAAATAGGCATCTCCAGCATGAAGTAGCCAACCTTCAGAAGTGTCGATTGCCACACCCGCATGACCTCGTGTATGTCCTGCCAATGGAATTAAAAGAATCTCTGGTGGCAATCCCTCTAAGTCACGAACAGCCTCAAACCCAAACCAGTCCTCTCCTCCAGCTTGATAAAATTTCCAGTGCTTAACCTCATCCCACTGCTCAGATCGATAACGCTGACTGTCGATAAACCCCTGTCGATCTTTGACGGCATCCATTTCAGATTGCATCACATGCACGATCGCGTTTGGAAAATCCTCTAATCCTCCAGCATGATCAAAATCAAGATGGGTTAATACAATATGACGGACATCGTTTGCCGAAAATCCACGCTGCTCAAGCTGCGCGACCGCTGTGTATTTTTGCTCGAACTGGATATTGTTTAAAGCGATAAAGAAAGGACTCAATCGCGATTTCGGCGATCGCCCATCGCGTAAACCAAAGCCAGTATCGACTAACACTAATCCTTGTTCTGTCTCAATTAACAGACAATGACATACAAGATGAGCGATCGCCCCAAGGCTAAATCCGTCGAAAAACGCGCCACCAAATGGGCACATACAGCCGCAGTTAAGGTGATGAATTTTCATACAATCCTCTACAGTTTGGCTTAATTAAGCGATGTAGAGCATACCTCAGTACGCCCTACATACAATTAGAGATCAATGAGCTTTCGATAGATGGGTTTGAGCTTTGCCTAAGATTTCTCAATCAACGTATACACAATGGTTTCAAGCCTATTGTTTGATTACTCATGCTCAAGTCGTGCTGTGCCACCTTTGATGTCATTTGCCGTTTCTTGAGCGCCTTTCACATAACCAGACCCAAACTGTTTGAATGCTTCTCCTGATTCTTTAGCAATTCTGCCTAGCCGTTCACCGGGATTCCCTTTAGTTTCCCTGGCTTCTCGGTTCCATTCACCTGTTGTTTTAGGTCGATCTGCCTGATCGGTTTGTTCGATCCGCTCACGAACTTTTGCTCCTAAAGCATTATTGTGAGGTATAGCATTCGCATTAGTGGTAAGGAGTACAACGCCAACTAAAACCACAGCAAAAACTTGTTGAAGTTGTAGATCTTTAAGTAGAGAACGAATATAAGCGATCGCCTTAGACAATAAAAAAGTTGTCATGATACTACTCCTTAAGGATTCTTGATATTTTTCACGTAGCTCGGTGAACAAAATAGCGATTTTTAGAAGTACTAGTTAGAAGTACTAGTTAGAAGTACTAGTTAGTCACCTAATTAAGCTTCTTAAAATTACCTAAAACTTTTGAACGACTATCCAAACTTATCTGCAAAAAAACAATAGTCCATCTGGCAAAAGTTATAGTTTGCGAAACAAAGGTGAGGCTTACTTTCAAATTTCCTGGCTGCAAATCTCCTTCAAGCTATAACTAAGCACTTGACACATTCCTTCATAAGCTTATTATTTCTAGAATTGTCCTCCTTTAGATAGATTAAGTTTTGGAGTATCTCTGCATTTATTTAGTAAGTATTTGTAAGTGTTTGTCTCTCTTCAGATAGATTTATTTTCAATCTATCTCTGCTGGAGTATGAATGTAAGTCAAAAATAGGATTACCCAGTCTTTTGATTGAGTAATTGAAGAAGGTGAAGTGCAACACAAAGACTACATTAAGCAATTTTGTAGTTGGTGAATTATCACTAATGAGTATCAATTAAGTCTTGTTTTACTATGAATCTTTAGGAGAGATCATGACACAAACCCCTAACATTCCACCCTTTATTGAAAGTGACGAGCGTGAATATCGAGATAGTGGTATTCCTAGCACTGTTGCGATCGCAGGTCACCCGCTTCATCCCTTGATTGTCACTTTTCCGATCGCCTTTCTCACGGGCGCATTTGCTACTGATCTGGCTTACTGGTTTACTCAAGATCCGTTTTGGGCACGCGCCTCTTTGTGGCTCATTGGTGCCGGATTTATTGCAGGCTTAGTCGCAGCGCTCACAGGCATGTTGGATTTCCTGAAAATTGATCGCGTCAAAAAGCATAGTGCTGGCTGGATTCATATGACTGCTAATGTAGCCGCAATGTTTTTGACGCTCGTTAATTGGGTATTGCGCTGGAACAATGTGACAGGGGCTATTTTACCGATTGGATTGATTATCTCGGCAGTTGTGGCAACGCTGCTAGGTATTTCAGGTTGGTTTGGAGCAGAATTGGTTTATCGACATAAAGTTGCAGTGATTGGCTATAGTAGCCGCCATGAGCCGTAATTAGTTCTCTATAAAAGTAAGTTCCAAGTACGTTGTAGTAGTACGGGCATTGGCAGGGTTAGGCAATATGCTATGTGTTGCTCTAGCCCTGCGATGCGATCGCGGTATTTCAACGAAGCACAGGTGGGCTGTCAAAGGCTACCAAGCTCAGCTATTTGTTGACTTGCCACTAGCTGAACGCTGCCATCTTTATATCGAAGCGTAACCCGTATTTGACAAAGGTATCGGTCGTGGTTGGTTGGTTACTTACCACATACCAGCGCTCCTCAGTGGGATACATGGTGGGCGACGGCAACATGCACCAGACAATTGATGCTCGTTTTTTTGAACACAAACCACGCTTTTGCGTCCTCCACGCTCACCGCTGCGATCGCTTTTTGGCGTAGATCTTCACTGTAGGGGGCAGGCATTGGTGTTATCGAATGGTTTTCTTGCCTCTATACGTCCTAGCATAAATGTTTAGGGCTATAGAATCGCTGGGATTCTACTTATTAGCAAGCCCTTAGCTATTAATCCGTTGCCATCAACCCAACAGAGCGCTGAAAGATTTTGAGGCAGGCTTGGAACGAAAAATCAGCCTCAGCCGTCTCAAGATCTCAATACAGTTGCGTGACGTTCAATACTATGCCACCAAAAGATATCAATACTCGGAGTTTACTTTTACCTGTGCTGATGGTAAGCATTGCTTGTGCAATTGGCTCGATCTCTGCGGTGAATGCAGAACTGACTCAAACTAAACCGTTATCCAATGAGCCAGTTAATCAGGTTAAATCTAGTTCAATTCCGACCTCTGCGCCAACGGCTGCGATCGAATCAGTTGATTTTTCTGCCCCTTCTCAACGAACGCTACCCAAAAAGGCAGGTTTTTCAGCCGATGGGCGCTACTACTTATATCTAGAAAGCTGGCGAGATTTGGGAGCGGGCATTCCCAAGTCGGCGCTGCAAGTGGTGGACGTAGCAAAGAATGCGTGTGTTGAGACAGGCTGCACTGAAACCCAGTACGGTGAAGTAGATGCGGGGCTAAGTTTGGATGTAGCGGAGAAGAATGTATTGCAGCAAACCCAAACTCTGCGGCAAAATCTTCAGCTAGAGACTCCTGCGGCTGGCACAAATTTAACGATTACGCAGCGATCGCGCACCCCGGATGGCACCGAGACCGCTACCGTAAACCTGGGAGCAGGCAAACCGACGATGCAAATTCGGTTACAGCAAACCGCTACTGTTTCATCCATGTTTGGGGGCACCGCGCCAAAAGATCAGGCATCGATGCAAATGCAGGTGAACTATGGCGCAAAAACAAGAGCGATCGGGTTGAATATGCCCCAAGATTGGATCGTCGGTTTTTCTATCCGAGAAGTGATACTGTCTCCCAACGGCAAAAACATTGTGGTGCTGCTAACCTCCACTCAACGCATTTTTGAGGGCACATTGGGTAAAACTCTAGTTCAGGGATTTGAGTTGTAAAAACTCAAAACTCAAAACTTCTATCTAAACTTCGCGCTCACTTAGTGGACAGACTGCCTTTCATTTCGCGGATCAGTTGAGCGTAAGTTTCGGAGGGGCAATCGCCTAAATGATCTTCCACAATGCGATCGCTGCCTTGGGTAAAGTCAATAGAAAACAGCCCAAATCGTGGCGTATACGATCCCCACTCGTAGTTATCCGTCAGCGACCAATGCATATAGCCCACCATCGGCACTCCTTCTTTAAGCAACCGCTCAACCTGAAACACATGGGCTTTCAAAAACTCGCTGCGCTGTAGTTGATCCCCGCGCTGAGATGCCACGCTGTTATCCGGTTTACGACGTAACGCCATGCCATTTTCGGCAATCAAAATTGGGTAGTTGCCAATTTCTTGAGCGTAAAACTTACAGAAAAAATGCAAGCCTTCTGGCAAACTGCGCCAATCCCACCATTTGCTCGTGATGCCGCTCATCAGCCAGCCGCGAAAATTTTTCGTCTCAAACTCAAAATCAGAGAACGAGGGCAAACGAAACACATGGGCAATAAAGGGATCGTAGTAATCAATCCCAATGAAATCGAACACTTGGACGCGGGGTGAGGCTTCCAGTTCTTGCAAAAAGCTGCCTAAGTGACGGGCATCAAAACTGCGTCGCCCTAGCCGATTGCTAAACCAGTGAGCGAAGCGCCCTAGTTGATAGGGCAAATCTCGCCGAAACGAAAGATTGGCGGCTTTCAGGGCGGCTTCCATCCGTTGAGCGTTGGCATAGACATAGGTTTGCAGGTCGGCAGGATTGACCGATCGCAGCCGTAAACTCAACAGATCCCAAATCACTTTTTCAGACCAATAGAGATCACTGCAATAGGTGTTGAGCGACACGCGGGGAGTTGCCCAGCCTTCGGCTTCATACAGGTCGTGAATCAGATTGTAGGCACGTACATGAGCCGCCAGCAAATGGTTATAGGCGGGAAACACAGACCCGATCCCCAGCATAGAATCGGTGGGAAACTGCCCACTGAGATAGGTGTTGGAAACGAGAATGTTAGGCTCGTTGAGGGTGATATACCAGTGGATTGGGTCAAGCTGATAATGGTTGATTAGGCGATGATTAATGTGAGCCACAGTGGTTTGGACATACTCGCCAAAGTGATCTATCGTGTCTTCGGCAAGCCATGCATCTAATCCCAACCAGGCAGGATGGGTGAAGTGATGCAGCGTAATTACAGGTTCCAGTCCATGACGACGACAAGCAGCAATGCGATCGGCATATCCATCTAGCGCATTGAGATCAAATGTTGGCGTTGAAGTTGGGGATAGTTCTGTGGAGGGCTGAATTCGTGCCCATTCCAAGCCGAGACGAAAGGCAGTTAGCCCCATCTTTTGGCAAGCTTGAAAATCTTCTTCATAGCGCGTCCAAAATTCTGCTGCCGCACCGGTTTTCATGACGCTGCCGCGCTGCTCACTGAGAAACCAGTTGTTTTTAGGATCACCTTCGCCGTTATATCCCCCTTCAATTTGATAACCGGATGTTGCGACTCCCCAAAGAAAGGATTCTGTTGCTGAAGGGGAAAGGGGACCGTTGGAATTACTCTGCATGGGCGGTACGTGAAACGATCCCTGCGGGAATCGCACTTGTTTCTAATGAGCCTGCTTCTACTGCACTGGTTTCTAATTCGCTGGTTTCTAAAGTCTGCATCACTCGACGAGCGTGAAGATCAGTGAGGATATGTTCTACGATGTTGAGCGCAGCCCGTGGTTGCCCTAGTTCCAGTGCCGACTGATGCATCTCTGCAAGGCGATCGGGGCGCTTCAACAAATATTGCACAGCAGGTGCCACCATTTCTGGTAGTCGTAGCTGCACTCCAGCCCCCGCCGCTGCAATCACATCTGCATTTTGCTCCTCTTGCCCTGGAATAGGATCTACGATTACCATTGGAGTCCCTCGCGCTAAAATTTCGCTGGTAATTAATCCGCCTGCTTTCGTAATCACTAAATCACTGGCTACCAACAAATCATCCACATAATCAATCTCTGCTAACTTACGTAATTGCACCTGAGCGCTATCAGTGACCTCTTCTAAGGCTTCTACCAATTTTTCATTGCGTCCAGCTACCACAATCAGCAGAATCGGTAATGGGCTGGCTAGTAAATCAACCACCATTGACTTGACCCGGCGAGCATTTAAACCGCCCCCAAATAGGGTAACTATGGGCAGGGTATGGGGCAAAGACTGACGCGATCGCGCCTCTTCCTTGGTTTTTGGCTCCATAATCTCCAACTTCACAGGAATCCCCGTTACATGCAGCACTGCCGGATTGACCCCCCGCTGGATCAGCAAATTGGCGCTGAGAATATTGGGTAGAAAATAGCCATGCACGCCGTGATTAATCCAAGTGCTGTGGGCAATTACGTCCGTGACTACGACGTATTGCGGTTTTGCCATGGGAGCATCCTGTTCCAAAATTTGCAGTAATCGACTAGGAATTTGCTGCACACAGACGATCGCGTCCGGATCAAACTCTTTAAGCAGTTGTTCTAAGTCTGCAAAAAAAGGACGTTCCAGTTTTGCCCAAGTCAGGTTGTTGTCCAGAGATTTTTCCAGATCGCTGATATCGCTCCCTTCATAAAACGCTTTATAAAGCTGCGGAGCCTTTTCACTCAGTTGCTTATAGGCTTGCGTGACTGCACTTCGGTAAAGAGAATTGGCATAGCTTAACGCATCTTCACTGCGAACTTCCACCTCGGAAATGCGCTCAAATGCATTACAAAGCGCCTTCGCTGCGTTTAGATGTCCGGCTCCTAATGAAGCATGTAGTATCAAAATTCGCGTCATAAATTCCCTTGCAGCATTAAGTGTGGGAAAAACCGTTGCTAGTGTTACCGCGATTTTTACATGCTCTACTGAGTTTCTCAAGTGAATTGGATCATCCAATAGGCAGATTTGCGATCGCAAGTCACCATAGTTTTTAACGAATGGAAGCCAATAGCTTTGCTTTTAACACACTCTTTCACAAGAAAATTGGGCGTTGCTGAATCTGGAGATGAAATTTGTAGGGGCAATCCCTTGTGGTTGCCCTTCATCTCGGGCAGGGTAAGTCTTGTGCCATAGCTGTCAACTTAGGCATTGCTGAATCTGGAGATGAAATTTGTAGGGGCAATCCCTTGTGGTTGCCCTTCATCTCGGGCAGGGTAAGTCTTGTGCC